>JBBQRC010000380.1:0-5650 GCA_038215215.1 Pirellulales bacterium | reverse complement strand
AGACGCCGAACATCGACCGCCTCGCCTCACAAGGGGTGCGTTTCGAGCGCAGTTACTTCGGGGCTTGGTGCATGCCTTCGCGCGCATCGATGCTCACCGGACGACTGCAGCATGGGGTGATGTCCATGACGATGGCGGGCGAATATCCGGGTAGCAAATACGACCCAGCCGCCTGTCCCTTTGTACCTGCACAGTTTCGTGCCCAAGGTTATCAAACCGCGCACATCGGCAAATGGCATACCGGGATCGACACGGGATTTGCCAGAGATTGGGACTATCAGATTGTCTGGAATCGACCTGGTCATCCGGAAAATGCGGGGAATTATTACACCGATCAGATGCTGACCTTTAACGGTGTCGACAAACTGACTCAAGGCTATTCGACGGACAACTACACCCGCTGGGCAGTCGATTACATACAAGGCAAAAACAGGAACCCGCAAAAGCCCTGGTATTTATGGCTATGTTACGGCGCGATCCACGGCCCCACTACGCCTGCCGATCGTCATCAGGGTAAGTTAAAAGGGAACCTCCCCACTGTGCCCGCCGATATCGTTGGTCCTTGGCCTGACAAGCCCGCTTATCTCGAAGACACCAAAGCTTGGATGATGACCGCCGACGGTCGTCCTGCTTTGATCAAAAAGGTACAAAAGAAAAGTAACTTTGATGTTAATGAAGCGGGCAAGGGCTACGCTGCTTGGGTCCAGCAAGTTAATGAGTGCATGCTGGCGGTCGACGAAGGGGTTGGTGAAGTGCTCACCGCACTGGAAGCCTCCGGCCAGCTTGAAAACACACTCATCGTCTACACGGCCGATCAAGGCTATGGATTGGGCGAACATGGGTTCAATCAAAAAGTTGCCCCTTACGATGCCACGGTCGCCTCGCCTTTGATCGTTCGCTGGGCTGGGCATGTGCCCGAAGGAAAAGTCTGCTCGCATCCAATCAATGCGCCGGACTTGGTCGATTACTTTTGCCGTGCTGCGGAAGTTTCGATACCTTGGAAAACACACGGCCGCGATATTCGTCCGCTGTTGGAAAATCCCAAGACCACCGACTGGAATTCACCGATGTTGATGACGCACACTTCGCGCAACTACGGCGCTGAGACGGACATTATTCCCACGGATGAAAGCTTGACGAGTTCCAGTGGAGTCCCTTGGTATGCGCTGCTGCGCGACGGCAAGTACAAGTACATCCGCAATTTGGTCGAGGGTGAGACTGAAGAGCTCTACGATCTGGAGCAGGATCCCGAGGAGCTTGTCAATTTGGCTGACCGCCCGAAATTCAGCGCCAGGCTAAAGGAATTACGACAGAAAACGATCGCCGAGTTGCGTCGTACGGACGCCAAGTTCGTCGCCGTACTCCCCAAGACCAAAGCTGAATTGCAAGGCAAGTGAGCAGCTCAATGTGACACAATTACGCGGCTTTCTTTTTGGGCTTCGCGCCCTTCCCTTTGGCTTTGGATTTGACAGCCCCGCCTGCGTTCTTCGTCGGCATCGGAGCGTTGACCTCGGTGCGCCAAGCGACCAGCCGCGACAGTAACTCGTTGGCTTTGTCCGGCATGCTTGTGGCTAAGTTCTTCGACTCACCGATGTCCTCGTGGAGGTTGTAAAGCTCGAGGTGACCGTCTTCGAGAAACTCCATCAATTTCCAGTCGCCCATCTGAATGAGACTAACGGGAGTCGTCCGCCAAGTATCCGCGCCAGCGCCAAGATAGCCAGGGAAGTGCTGAAAGATCGCATCGCGGGAAAGCTTGGCCAGGGGATCGCGAAAGAGTTTTACCAGGCTCTCGCCGTCCAGCACTTGACGCGGCTGGGATGCACCGGCGAGTTCCAACATGGTGGGATAGATGTCGACATGAATCGTGGGGACGTCGCAACTCGAGCGGGCTGTGGTAACACCGGGCCAACGTACGATGAACGGTTCGCGCGTGCCACCTTCATATAAGCTCCCCTTGCCACTGCGCAGCGGGGCATTGTCGGTAACATCGCCAGCTTTTTTAAGTCCCTCGCGGACATAGCCCCCAACACCACCATTGTCGCTCGTGAAGATGAGTACCGTATTGTCAGCTAATTTTAAATCATCGAGTACCTTCATCACGCGACCGACGCTTTCATCGACCGAATAAATCATGGCCGCGTAAGTGGCATTGTTATGGCCGCCAACGCCCGGTTTTGGTTTAAATTTAGCGGTCAGCTCAGGTTTGGCATCAAACGGTGAGTGGACACCAAAGTGAGGCAGGTACAGAAAGAAGGGTTCGTCTTTGTGTCGCGTAATGAAGTCAACCGCTTTGTCAGTTAGGAAGTCCGCCAGGTATTGGCCGGCGGGATAATCGGTCTTGGGATCGGTCACAAAGTCGAAGTGCTTTCCCATGCTAACAATCGCTTCGTCAAAGCCCCGTTGGCTGGGATGGTAGTCCCCTTTTTGGCCAATATGCCACTTGCCGAACAGGCCCGTGGCATATCCCGCCGCTTTGAGTTGCTTGGCGAAGATGTCGCGATCTAGTGGTAAGTCGGTGACATTATCCACCGGACGTAGTGGTCGCGAGCTCCAGTCAAAGCGATCGGTTCCGCCGACCGTGTAGACTCCAGTTCGCGGCGCGTATTGACCACTCATCAGCGCCGCTCGCGTCGGTGTGCAGTTCTGGCAATGATGATGACTGAGCAGTCTCATCCCTTGCGTGGCCAGCCGATCGATGTTGGGTGTCTCATAGTAGCGACTGCCATAGCAGGCCACATCCGTGTAACCGAGATCATCGGCCATGATAAAGATGATGTTCGGCTGCTTGGCGATCGCCTCGCCACCTAACATCAAGCTCAATAAAGCGAAAATCAGGACTGAAGAGTTGCTGGCAGTCGGTACAAATCTCATCATTGTTTCCTTTGATTCTTTTTAGGCTCGGTTACGGTTGCACCTTGGTTCCGCCATTAAGGATGAAAGCGAGCAAATCGAGTATTTCATCCTCGGTCAGCATCGCCAGCAGGTTGACCGGCATGGGCGACACCTTTGAAGGGCCAATACTAACGACGGTTTTGCGATCGATGTTCACTCGTTGATTGGGATCCGCGGCGTCGGTATTTAAAGTGATCGTATCCCCGTTCAGATTGACGACGACACCTCGATAGCGTTCGTCCTCATCGGTCAGTACATCAATGGGTACAAATTGTTCGTTAATTTCTTTGCTGGGGTCAACAATTTGCTCGATCAAATCCTTCACCGAATAGCGGCGGCCAGCACTGGTGAGATCCGGGCCATTCATTCCCCCTTCGTTGCCAAAGCGGTGGCAGGTGTAACAGGCAGCAGCACCAAACAGTTTGCGCCCGTTCTCAAGGTCACGTTGCTTGATACCATCCGTCAAGGCTGTGTTCGATTGCAGCGCCCGATGTGCCATCGCGACGAGTTCATCCAGTCGGTAAATATTTTCTTTCCGGCCCACAAACATGGCTCCTGCCGTTTCAATAGCCGACTTGCGTACTGGTTTCTGTGCAATGAGCTCAGCCAATACAGTTTGTTCTTTTTCCGTAAACGTTAGTAAGGCGTCATAGCGAATGAATTCGATAAACTTGTCAAAACTAGCACCACCGCGGAAGCTGGCTGCTTTGAGAAACCACTGGAGATAGGCTGTTCGCGTGGCCGTTGTCCAGCCCGCTTTCAGCATCCGTAGTGATCGCGCGTACTCGAGTTGTTCCTCCTGGCTAGGCGCCTGCAACATGTGTGCTATGGCTTTGTCTGCCACGGTTGGCGATTGCAGGTATACCAGCGTTTCGCACAGTAACCAGTTCAGCTCAAACGAAGCGGCTGGGAAGGCGGGTTCCAATTTGGCGATTAACTCGGCGACCTTGGCTTCATTGGGCTGGCCGAAGCGACTGAGGATAATCTCTATGGTGCGGACGTATGCCAACTGCTGTTCCAGCGACAACTTCCGCCAATCGATTTTGAGAAGGGCATCGAGTAGCTGGCTGCGGAGGGCCACGTCAACCGCTGGTGAGTCATTCGTGCGATGCTGCGGGCAAATGCCTCCGACGCGAGCGGCCGCCAGAATAGCTTCGATTTGTGCGGCTGGATTGGATTCCGCCAGTGCACGGGGCAGCCAAGTTGTCAGCGGCTGATGCTCAATGGCGGTCCGTGCGGCCCAACCGATGAATCGATCAGGATCTGCCAAATGGGGCCACGCGGCATCGATGGCTGCCGGATTTTTCTGTCC
Source organism: Pirellulales bacterium (assembly GCA_038215215.1). GTDB lineage: Bacteria > Planctomycetota > Planctomycetia > Pirellulales > Pirellulaceae > Aureliella. The sequence continues at coordinate 1,446 of JBBQRC010000380.1, read as the reverse complement.
GTGGAAGGTTTCCATTTGCCGCCGCGTCGCGCGGGCTTGAATGATGTCAGCGGGCAAGTTGGCTGCAATCTGCGCGGTTGGACTAAAACCCGATGTAACCGATTGTGTTGATTCATGGCCTGTGTAGGTTACACGATAAAGGCCCGACTGCACGCGGCGACCACCAATGGTGAAATACATCGCGCCGTCTGTTGGGTCAATGATGGCATCAGTCAACGGCAGCGGTAGGCCGGAGAGAAATTCTTCTTTGGTCGCCGTGTAACTAGCACCGCTGGGAATCAGATGGACGGCCCACATCTTTCCCCAACTCCAGTCCAAAATGAAGAGCGCTTTTTGATATTTGGCGGGGAATTTGGCTCCGTAACCGAAGGTGGTGCCAGTGGGAGAACCGGGACCGATGTTGATCGTGGCTGGGAGGTTGTCGACATAGAACTCAGGTCGCTTGCCTGCACCGTTGCGCCAGCCGTACTCCGATCCGCTGAGAACATGATTGACGCGAGTCGGTCGATACCAGGGCGTGTTAAAGTCGTATTCCATATCCGCGTCGTAGGTGAATAATTCCCCCTCGTCGTTGAGCGAAGCGTCAAAGATATTGCGATAACCGCTGGAGAAAATCTCGAATTGCTGACCATCGGGTGAAACGCGGTAGATGATTCCGCCCGGCGCAAGCACGTCGCGTTTGTGTCCCTTTCCGTCTGGCATGCGCGGCAGCAGATGGTCCTCGCCCCAAATCGGCGGCACTGGCGAGGTAGGAGCAAAACGAGTGGTTTTAATGCCATTGCCGCAGACGAGATACAGCGATTTCTGATCGGGAGTTAGCACGACAGCATGCACACCGTGATCGCCCCCCGAGTCCATCTCGCGTAGCAGTTCGACCTTGTCCAGTAAATCGTCTTGGTTCGTATCGGTAAGGCGGTACAAGCCGGAGGGGATCTTTTTCTCGTAGTCGTTCACACCGACATAGAGGGCATCAAACGCCCAGAGCATGCCGTTAACAGCCCGCATCTCAACGGGCATTTTTTCAACATTCGCAGGATCGAGGGCTTGACCCGCTGGAGGCGCAGCAAAGCGAAAGAGCCCGCCGTATTGGTCGCTGGCAAGGATGCGGCCTTTGTTATCCAAGCAGAGGTTGACCCAAGAACCTTGATCGCCACCGGGAACGGAGTAGAGCAGTTCGACTTTAAAATCTTTGGCGACCTTGATGCGTTCGATGGGGGTGGCTTTATTCTCGTTGACAACCGGTCCAACTTCAGCCGCTCGGGCCGGCTTCGGCTTGGTCGCGGCTGATTTTTTGGCAGCTTGAGTGTTGGTCGCTGATTTTTTAGCAATGCTCTCCATAGTTTTCTATTACCGTGTGATGTTTGGATTAATCGTTACAGGATTAGTAGCGCTGTCCCTCATTTTTTGAGCAGCATCCGTGGGTTATTCATCTTTAAGAGCTGGTGC
>JBBQRC010000379.1:0-5651 GCA_038215215.1 Pirellulales bacterium | reverse complement strand
CCGACGTTGATGGACTCCGGTGATTTGGGGTCCGGCGTGAGCGGCGAATCGCTTTTCATTCCGGGGGTAAATTTAGGTGCTTGTGACTTTTTTCACAAGGAAGCTGAGGGCGGCGGAAAGATGGCGTTTTTCGGGGCTGATAAGGTGCTTCGGGAGCCTTCGTGGACTACCGCATTTGGTCCGGGCGGATGTTCGGGCCGGTCGAAATGTGGACAACCGAAGGTAGACCGAACAGATGTATCGGCTCGCAAGTGATGAGTCTGTCGTGAGTTACGTGTTACTTGACTATTGCTGGATCGTCTTTTTGTTGATAAGTTCGAATCCTCGGTCTGGCGATGTTTGTGATGTTTCGCGTTTTTGGTAAAGAGAGTTGGCTGTTGTGATGACGAATCGATTGATCATTCCGTTGCTTTGTGCTGCTACAGTTGCGTTTGCGCGCGGGACAACGAATCACAAGGAGACACTTGCGGCGTCTTCGGCAAACAACAATTCAAAATCTGAAGTGACGTCAACATTTACGGTGAACTCGAATCAGGGTGTTGAGTTCAAGCTTGACGTTCGCAACAACACGAAGAAGATGATCGAGCTTCGTTTTGCTGATGGGCAGACGCATGATTTCGTTGTGCAGGATGCGAGCGGAAAGGAAGTGTGGCGTTGGAGTGCGGACCGCATGTTCACGCAGGCGTTGCAGAACAAGCTCGTGAAGAGCAACGAGACTGCGACGTTCAGTGAAGACTGGGATGCGAAGAACATGCACGGAAAGTTCACTGCGATAGCGACTCTCAGAAGCAACAATCATCCGATCGAAGAGCGGGTTGATTTCGAGTTGAAGTAGATTTTCGAACGGAAAACAGCAGCCCCGCGAAAGCGGGGCTTTTTTGTCCCGGAGTCACCGCCACTCAGGCTTCGCTTCCCGCAATCGTAATTCGCGCCGCTTGTAAATCGCATCCAGAGTGCTGAATTTCGGAATCGCTCGTTCTGCTCAATTTTGAATCGGTGCGCAGATCTCGTCCTTGACGGTCTCACGCCCCCGGGGTTGGAAGCCGGCCGAGAAGATTGTCAATCGGCATAGAAAAGCCATAATCATCCGATCGAAAGTGGGTGCCGCCAGAGCGGGATTCGTTGCCTTGCCGTTGGTTTGGGATTGTGCATCTTCGAGCGCTGACGCTTTGCTGACGCAAGGTTCCTAGTTTCGGGGTTAAATGCCACGCAAATCTTTAGGGCCAATCAAGGTCTTCGTGCTTGGTGATGCACGGATTGAAACGCCGAACGGGATGATCCGACCGTCGGCAGAATTCATCTTCGCCGCTGCACTTTATTTGATGCTCGAACGGTCTGAATCCATTTCGAGAAGGACGTTACAGGGCCTCCTTTGGCCGAGGACAAGCACAAGCGTCGGCGCGCATAGGCTGCGCCAAACCCTCCTGAAGCTAAGGCAAGCGCAATTGTCGATCGAAGCTGACGGGCCCACCAGAATCTCGCTCGAACGGTCATTGATTCGCCTAGATTTCGAAGAGCTACTGCAGAATCCGCGTCAAATAGAGACTCGTGGGCGATCACCTTTTTCGATTCTTCCTGACTACGAACCGCAGTTTTCGGAAGCGTATCTGGATTGGCTCGACACAAAGCGCCGCGAAATCGGTTCTCGATTTTCCAAATCGTTTCTCGCCCTTATCTCGCGTCATCGGCTCAGCGGAAACTGGGAAGAAGTAGAAACTTGGGCGACAGCCCTTCTTCAACTTGCACCCTACAATGAAGAAGCCACGCTCGCGCTAGCCGAATCGTACGCCATGCGTGGATCCAAGATCGACGGCATCCGAATTCTGGATCGATATCTCGCCGACCTTGGTGACAGCGCGTCTGATCTTCGGCTGCCAGCAACGGTAATGCGGAAGCGAATCGCAGACAGGATGCCTCCGCGCTCTCAGACAGGCGCGCAAGATCGCCCGTTGGTGGGGCGCGGAGTGACTCTTGGTCGGCTTGCCGAAATGCTTTCGGTCGTCCGGTCTGGCCATGGCCACTCCTGTTTGATTCATGGCGACGCAGGCATCGGCAAGTCCAGGGTTTTTGCCGAACTCTCAACGTTCGCCTCGCTTCAGGGATTCACGTGCGTTCGAGTGCAGTGCAGGCCAAGTGATTCGTTTCGTCCGCTGTCAGCTTTTGTTGACTTGGTTCCTATGCTAAGGAGTCTGCGAGGTGCCATCGGCTGCTCACCAGAAACCATGAAGCATCTTGACCGACTGACGACTCATCGGCAGCCGTCATCATCGGCTATGTCGCTCCAAGGAGATGCTGAATTCGCCTATGCCAGCGTGCAACAGGCGTTGTTCGATCTCATCGATGCAGTTTCTGATGAAGCACCTCTTTTTATTCTTATTGAGGACGTGCAACGACTCGACGAAGTATCGGCGGCACTTCTAAGGGATTTGATACCCTGGGCTGACAACAGGAGAATCTTCTTTGCCTTTACCGGGCGAGATCGGGTCGGCAACTGGGTCGAAGACGTTGGGAATCTGTTGACTCGCATCAAACTCGAGCCGCTCGACAATGACTCAGCTCAGGAACTTATTCGCGGCAGCGTGGAACATTTCGGCGGTGCAATATCTGCCGACTACCTTCGCTGGTGTGTGCGAGTGGCCGAGGGAAATCCATATTTCTTGACGGAACTGGCAAATCATTGGGTACAGACTGGTGAAAAGCAGGAATTCCCGCCGTCACTTGCTGCGGTCATTCTGCAGCGACTTGCGATACTCGACCAGCCGACTCTTCAGCTGCTTCAGACCTGCGCTTTGCTTGAGTCCAATGCAACGCTCGAGCGAATTGAGGGAGTCCTAGGGTACCCTCAGCACCAACTGCTACAAAGCATCAACGAGCTTTCATCTCTTGGTATGATCGTACTAGACACAAACGACAACGCCGGCGAGTTGAGCGCTCGGCTATCGCCACGACACGAGTTGTTGGCTAACGCCGCGGACAGCAGCCTTGCCGCGCCAGCAAAGGCGTTCCTGCATCGGCGCATCGGGCTGGTCCTTGAGGCCGAAAGCGACGATCGCAGGTCCACTGCGATCCTGTGGGATTGCGCCAAGCACTGGCGCAACGCAGGCAATTTGTCCCGCGCATTTGCGGTTGCTCGCTCGTGTGCAACCCATCTCATGGAAATCGGACTTTGCGGTGAAGCCGCAGAAGCGTATGAAAAGGCTCTGCCATACTGCACCTCGAGCAAAGACCGTGTTGAGATATTGGAAGGTCAGGCGCAAGCATATTTTCGCGCGAGTGACTGGGGAAACCTGTCCGACGCAGCGGCGAAGGTACGCGATCTTCAACGTCATCTCGCATTCAAGGGGCAAATACACGACGACATCGAACTAATGGACATTAGGTCACAATGGCAACGCGGGCACTTAGATCTCGCCCGTGAGAAGTCGATCACTTGCCTGACTTGCGAAGAGGCAACGGTAGATCATCGCTGTCGAGCTGGGATCATGGCCCTGATGTTGTTTGATATGTCATGCGACTTCGATGGCATGGAAAGGATTTACAAGATCCTTCAGCCATTGACCGAGAGCCCGTTGGTAATTTCCAGCCATAGCCTCGAAGCTGGACTCGTTTATGAAACTGTTTGTGGGAATCTTGACAACGTTGTGCCACTCGGCGAAAAACTCGTAGCGTCACGCAGGGAATCGCCGAGCATCGCCGACCTAATGCGGGCTTTGACAAATGCTGCAACAGGTGCGCGCATCGCGGGTCAGTTTGAAATTGCCGAAAAGTGGTTGTGCGAAGCAATATCAATTGCCGAGTCGCATAAGCTACCACTAGCAAGCGAGATAGCAGTGCAGACTCTGGCCAGCATGGCACTTGATCGGGGGGACATCGTTGGAGCGCGGCATTGGTACAAAAAGCTCGGCGTACTTCATGAGAGGGGCAACCGCACTGTTCGAGATTCCATCGGCTTAAGAATAGCTTTGTTGGAGCGGGACATTACCGCGGCCAAACGACTCGTTCACGGAAGCATTAAAGAGTTGGCCTCGGACCCTATCCCACACCGTCGCACGTACGGCCTAGCGTTGGTCGTGTCAACGGTTTTGGCCGAGGGACTAATTCCGGACAAATCCAGTCTGCGGATTCTGGAAGAATCGTACATGAGCTCGCGGAGAAATCCGCGTCAGAGCTTTGCCACATTTGTCCTAGTGGCGGCGCTGAGGCGATCAGGAAACGGTGCGAGGGGCAATCAACTACTGAGGGACTACTTGGAAGTCTTTCGCCGAGAGCTTTCTCCGGCCCCACTCCACATCCTGGAACTTATGGAGTCTTTCGCAGCACCTTCAACTCGCAAGCAACGGCGAGCGTGACGGAGTCTTCTTCCGCTCCAGTTCGGCAATAGCCGTCACTAGCGGGACGTCCTGATCGAACAGTTTCGGGTAAATAGGATTCACCAACAAGACATCGCATATGTGCGGATCAAACTGCCTTCCCCGCAATTTGACAAACTCGCTTCGCACCTGCGTTTCGGTGAGCGCCGCGCGATAGGGACGATCAGTCGTCATTGCATCAATTGTGTCTGCAAACATGATAATTCGGCTAGCGATGGGAATCTTGTCCCCGATCAGGCCATCCGGATAACCAGTACCGTCCCAGTTCTCATGGTGGTGTCTAATTGGCGCGACGACGTCATTTAACTGAGAAACAGTGCGAACTAGTTCTTCGCTCTTAATCGGATGAGTCTGCATGATTGCATTCTCTTCCGCTGTCAGGCGCCCAGGTTTGCTGAGAATCGCAGCAAATACTTCGTGAATCTTACCCACGTCGTGGAGAAGCGCAGCGACGGCAACGCGTTCAACTTGTTTTTCCCTTAGCCCCATAGCCTGGGCGATAAGGCGAGCGTTTCGCGCCACGCGCCGAGAGTGGCCGGATGTATATGGATCACGCGCCTCAATTGCCATGACCATCAGCTGCAACAACTCTTGGTTGGTTTGCTGCAGCTGCCAATTGACCTTGTTTAGCTGCCGGTAACCTCCCGCCAATATCATGAACGAGACCGCGCCGAAAATCCCCCAATAGACGTAAAGGACGACAAAAAAATAGACGAACGGTAGAATGAGCAGGTCCGCTACGGCCGTGACTCTGGCATTGCTCCACCAAACGGCGAAGAAAGGCTTGCGTTCACTGATAGCGATGGCGCCTGCTAGCGCGGCAGGATTGACAATCGCGAATACCAGAAGCGTGGCGACGAACGAGAGAAGCGACAACCTCATCGAATCATTCGCCGGCGTGCCGCCCAACGCCCGGTAGGCCAAAATCGCAAGCGCGACCCAGAGTGCGGCTTGAGACACGTTGAACACGGCCTTAACTGGCACGCGTCGCTGAACGATTTCCGATACGGTCGCCGCTAGAGCCACTGCAACGAGAGTGACCCACGACGGGGCAATCATCGCAGAGGCCAGCATGGGGAAAAACGCAATGGAACCCGAAGCGCTACGCGACCCTTTCTTGTAGGCGAGCAGTTCGCTGACCAAGCTCAGGGATCCGAACAAAAGCGCGGCACGGATGAACTCGCTCGTTGCAGCATAGCCCAAGGCATATACTGCCATGGAGGCCGCGACGGCCAAGAGTGCCATGATGCATACGTAGAAGCGAATTCGTGACAACATAAT
>JBBQRC010000378.1:0-5680 GCA_038215215.1 Pirellulales bacterium | reverse complement strand
CTCGGCGAGAAATTGCGACTTGGCAAGAACGAGTACACGATCGTCGGTATCACCGCTGGCATGGTCAGCACGAGCGGCGATGGGATGGCTTTCACAACACTGCTCGACTCCCAATCCATTCAATTTGACTCCCCAGCGGAAGCCATTCGCTTGGAACGTGCCGCTCGCGACAATCGAGGGCAAACCAGCGAAGTGTTCGTTCAGCGGCCGCAGTTAACTGAACAACTGGCATTGCCAGCTTCTCAATTGCCAGCCATTGCGACACCCTCGCTCAGTGCGGTGCTGGTAACGGTCAAGCCTGGTTCTGACCTTAAGAAGATTCAATCGCTGATAGATAGTTGGCAGGACGTTTCCGTTTACACGACTGCGGGACAGGAGGATCTACTGGTTCAAGGCATCGTGGACAAAGCTCGCAAGCAGCTCTTCATGTTCCGCGTGCTGTTGACGATCATCGCAGCCATCATTATGGCGCTGATTATTTACACGCTCACACTCGACAAGATTTACGCCATCGCCTTATTGAAGCTGATCGGTGCGCCGAATCGTGTCATTCTGGGCATGATCTTACAGCAGGCTTTATTACTCGGAGGGCTCGGCTACCTGGTCGCATATACAGCGGGAACGCAGTTGTTTCCGCAATTTCCACGACGAGTGGTGCTCACCAATGAAGATCTCATTCAATTAGCGATCATCGTCTTCGTCATCTCAGTACTATCGAGCTTGCTCGGCATTTGGAAAGCAATGAAGGTTGAACCTAACGACGTCTTGATGAGCTAAAGCGAAAACTATTCATGAACACAACCGCACCGCAGACGCTGAATTCTACAGATGCATTGTCGTCAACGCTGGCTATCGAGACGCGCACACTGCGCAAAGTGTATGGCGAGGGTAATACGGAGGTGATTGCGATGCAGGATGCCTCGGTATCCGTTCGCCAAGGCGAAGTCGTCGCATTGCTGGGGCCGAGTGGTTCGGGCAAATCAACTTTTTTAACAGCCATCGGACTGATCAACCCACCAACGAGCGGACAGATTTGGATCGGCGGTGAACAGGTGATGGATGGGCCGCACGCGCAGACCGATGTGCGCGCGTTTCGTAGAAAGCATATTGGCTTCGTCTTTCAGAAATCAAACCTGATCGATTTCTTGAATGCTCGTGAAAACGTACAAATTGCCATGGAGCTTAACGGCTTATCGCATCGCGCCGCCGCGAAACGAGCGATGGAATTGCTCGACTCGTTGGGTGTCGGTGACCGCGCCAACTACGAGGTTTCTATGCTCTCTGGCGGTCAGCAACAACGAGTTGCAATCGCACGAGCACTTGCCAATCGACCCAGCGTCCTGCTGGCCGACGAACCAACCGCGGCGCTCGATAGCCATCGAGGTCGGCAAGTCATGGAGTTGTTCCGCGATGTCGCCAGGCAGCACGGCGCAGGCGTCATTGTCGTAACACACGATCATCGAACGCTGGATGTTTTCGACACGATCTACGAAATGGAAGATGGAATCATTCGTGTATCAACTGGCCATGCGGATCATTAGCAACTTTGTAATTACCAGGGAGAACCTACGAAGTCTGAATCAACTTACAAGCTCTGTTGCGAGAGAAATGGTGGATTACCACGTCAGTTCTTGCGACTTGCCTCAAACCGAGAAAACGAAGCCCTCGTGCTATTGGCGTACGTGACAAGAGCCAGCATTACGGGCACTTCCACAAGAACGCCCACGATTGTGGCCAATACAACCGGTGACGACGCACCGAAAAGAGTGATCGCCACTGCCACAGAAAGCTCGAAGAAGTTCGATGCACCAATCATCCCTGCCGGTGCCGCAATGTCATGACGACAGCAAAGCCTATAGCAGGCTCCATAAGCAAGGAAGAATATCAGAACCGTTTGAACTATTAGAGGGATGGCGATCAGCACAATGTGCAGTGGATTGTTGATAATCACTTCGCCTTGGAAGGAGAAGATTAACACCAGCGTGAGCAACAAGCCAGCAATCGTGATGTTATTGAACTTGGGGATGAAGGCCATCTGGAAATACTCTTCTCCTTTGAAGCCGATGACTAGGTTTCTCGTCAGGATTCCACCCACCAGTGGGACAACCACGAAAAGAATCACAGAAACGATCAACGTCATCCACGGTATCGTGATCCCGCCAATCCCAAGCAAGAAAGCCACGATGGGTGTGAACGCAACGAGAATGATCAAGTCGTTGGTCGCAACCTGTACGATCGTGTAGGCCGCGTTGCCCCGCGTCAAGTGGCTCCATACAAAGACCATCGCCGTGCATGGAGCAGCTCCGAGCAAGACCGCTCCAGCCAGATAGTCCTTGGCCAATTCTGGTGAAATCCAAGGTTTAAAGACGACAAAAAAGAAGAAGGCGGCAATGCCAAACATCGTGAAAGGCTTAATAAGCCAGTTCACGACCCAGGTTACAAATAGGCCTTTCGGATTCTTTCCGACATTCTTGATGCTGGCAAAATCAACTTTCATCATCATCGGGTAGATCATCAACCAGATCAGTAACGCGATCGGAATAGACACGTTGGCGTATTCGAACTTGGCGAGAAACGCGGGGACCGACGGCACGAACTTGCCAATCAGCACTCCGAAAAGCATGCATAATGCGACCCAGTAAGTTAGGTTCTTCTCGAAGAAACTAATGTCCGCCCGCGGTGGTTTATTCATACTGATCGCACCTGCTTGATTCTATGGTTGGGCGGATGACTGTTCGCGATTCAATGACTCACGCTATTCGGGACTTTCGAAGCTTTGCGTTTAGGTCGACAACCTTCGATTGCCTTTGCGAGCGCACGAAATGCCTCGGTAAGATGTTTGTAACGCACCGAGTAGAAAACCGTTCGGCCCTCCTTGGTAGACGACAGCACCCCGGCGATTTCAAGCGAGCTCAAATGCCGTGAAACCACCGACAGATCGACGGCACAGCATTTGGTCAATTCTGTAACCGAGCATGGACGACCACACTTCGCTAGGCATGAAAGCAGTCGCAGGCGTGTCGGTTCGCCTAATGTCTTGAACAATTCGGCGTCGAGCAGATCGTCCATCGGCCCGCAGCACTTCAACGCTTCTTCGGGGTCCATCAAGTTTTCTCCTTTGCACATTTGCGTCAGCGTGCAAGTTTAATGCCTACCCCAAACAGGGTCAAGATGCTAACTTAAGTGGCATCAAGATGCATGGCACCGTGTTCAATACACTGTGTTCAATACACTGTGTTCAATACACTGTGTGCAATTCCGCCTGTGCTGGCGGCGAACTGGATGGCCTGCTGTGGAGACGATGACCAGCCGCTGGAAATGTTAACTGTCCAAAATCAATCAGGGACCCATTGATGACACTGAAGATATCTAAAATCGCTGCCACTACGTTCTACCGCGAATTACAGGGGTATCTGCAGCACGCCGCGACTCGATTCGACGTAATTCCAACCGAAAGAACAGCGGATCTTGCCAAAATTGCCGACTACATTCGTGAGCGCCTGTCGAAGTCAGAGCCAGCCAAGCTTACCTTCATCTGCACTCACAACTCGCGACGAAGTCACCTTTCACAGATTTGGGCGCAGGTAGCTGCCGGGTACGTTGGTCTGGGCGGCGTCGAAACCTATTCTGGCGGTACCGAGGCTACGGCGTTCAATCCTCGCGCTGTCGCTGCCATGCAGCGGTGTGGCTTAAGGATAACGGCTGATGATCCGCACGCGACCAATCCGCGTTATACAGTCTTCACTTCAGACTCATCAACTCCGCAGGTTTGCTTCTCGAAGGCCCATGACGCCCCCCCCAATCCAACGAAAGGTTACTGTGCCTTGATGACTTGCTCACAAGCCGACGACGCCTGCCCGCTCGTGATGGGCTGTGATCTCCGCCTGCCAATCCGATATGAAGACCCGAAAGTTGCCGACGACACAGAGTTTGAGATACAACGATACGACGAGCGATCTGCACAAATCTGTAGTGAGATGCTTTACATGATGTCCCTCGTTTAGCGCCTGTAGAATGAAACTCTATGTTGGGTTTCGATTGATTTTCATAGGCTGTCCATTTTTATTTTACGGCCTAAGAAATTCCAAGCTCCGCGAATATTTTCTTGGCGGCGTTGTGGCCAGGTATGCCACTGACTGCTCCGCCGCGCGTGGCAGATGAGCCGCAGCGATAGATACGCGGGAATTCGGTTTCTACACCCCAGCTACCTACTTGAGAGCGCTCGTCAGTGAAAAACCAAGAAAGCTAGTTGTGGAAGATATTGCCCAGGTCGAGATCTAATTCGGATTCTAAATCGGTGGGTGTTTTGAGTTCGACGCACGGTTCTCCCTGCGCATCGATCGCCAGGCAATCCATCAGCGACTCGTCGTAGATCTAGCTCAAGCCATTCAAATAGTGCTTCAATAGTTTGTCTTTTTGAGACGGCTCGGAGTTTTTGAACAGCCGGTAGGGCATATCGAAGAACTGCAAAGGGGTCAGGCCTCTTTAGCGTCAAAGAGGCCTGACCCCTTTGATTGGTCACAAAGAGGCCTGACCCCTTTGATTGGTCAAGACTACTATTTGTCTTCGAGATGAGTCAGTAAACGAAGAAATCGCAGCTCGGGTCAAGCGATTGGTGGTGAATACTGCGACCTAATATCACTTGATCGAATAATCGTAAACGCTGGGTTTAGCGGCGCGAGTTTTTAGGTGAAGAACAAGAAGACAACTGCAAATTGTGTAGTTGTAATCACAGGTACTGCTTCTAACGCTTCATGCCGTCTTGAGCGCCCCAGGGATCGCGTTCCGTAAGACCCTTCTCTTGAAGCAGTTGCTTGCATTCGGGCAAATCGAATTGCTTTAGAACTCCCGGCAGCATGATGGCATAAGGCCAGTGATAGTCTTCATCCTCAGCAACGTCTGCGAAGGATGTCAAACAGTTTTTTAGTGTCACTTGCTGTACTTCATCGCACATCACGCCTGCAAACGTAGCCGGGAGCGCGCCCCAACCGTTGCCGACCAAATGAATTCCTGTATGCCCTTGCTCGCGCAACCACTCGACAACACGCATGACGTCATAGGTCCTCTGACCGAGAACTGGCCGATCGAGCATCAATCCATGGGCCGCGTGGAAATAGTCGCTGCCATAAGGCCTTGTGAATTGGTTGTCGCCGCAGACGTCTGGTTGCGATTCGCCAATCCCTCGGGTGTCAACGGCGTAGAAAGCAGTTTCCGGTTGCTCTTTGATCATTGCCGCTACCATCGAATTGGATCGCAGTTCATCGTCAGCCGATTGATGGGAGACGTACAAGTTCGCTGCCTTGCCACTGCGCGGCGGCCGTGACGTCAGTGGCTCGTCCGTTAGTCGCGTAACAATTGCATGTATGCCAGGCTCCGTCTCCACAGCATAAACGCAATATGATTTTGTCGGATATTGGCGATCACCCACAGAGCGAAGGATACGAAAGTTTAATGGCGACGATTGGGAAGGAAACCGTAGGACTTGGACAATTGCATTCTTCAACTGACTATCATTCAACTTGGGACGTGTTTGAGTCAGTTCTTGCGAACGTTTGCGTGTGAAAGACGCGACCGTACGCGAGCCCATCGCCGAGACCTGACCAACTGGGGTGCATTGCAAAGCTGCATCGGTTTCGATGGTCAATTGCGGTTCTTTGTCAGCCGTTTTCACACCAGCAAC
>JBBQRC010000377.1:0-5695 GCA_038215215.1 Pirellulales bacterium | reverse complement strand
TACGAGGCTGAGCAAGAGCGCGACGAGGACGAGGTCTGCTTTGGTTTCCATTGCTTGGTGAACGCCAAAAAGTCGTCCACTTCCAAGTCAGCAAAAAACTAGACGCGACGATGTAATTCATGGTAGGCTTTCCTGCGCGGCTCTGTAGTCGCTTGTCGATAGCGTCTGCTGTGACCTCTCGACCTTTACCAAGATTCGTTTTCCAGCCTGCCAGGAGAAGTGTGATGCCAACCCCCTCCCATCTCATCTTACCGCATCAAGACCGGCGTGACTTCATCAAGCAATCGGCGGTCGCTATCGCTGCTTCCACAACACTGATGGGCACCGCCAACGCGGCACCCTCCAGCAGCCAGCCAGAGTCGCTCGTAAAAGTACTTTTCGATTCGCTCAAGCAAGAACAACGCGAAAAGGTCTGCTACGGCTGGGACTTCATGGACCCGAAACGCGGCTTGCTGCGGACGCGGGTCGCTAACAACTGGATGATCAACGACAAAGAAGTTAACAGCGATTTTTACACCGCCGAACAGAAGGACTTAATCCGCAAAATCTTCGAAGGTATCATTCAGCCCGAATGGCACGCGCAATTCGACAAGCAACTCGAAGATGACTGCGGTGGATTTGGTGAGGAGCAAAGTATTGCCATCTTTGGACAACCTGGCGATGGCAAGTTTGAATTTGTACTTACCGGCCGCCACATGACACTGCGTTGTGATGGCAACTCAATTGACAATGTGGCCTTTGGTGGACCGATTTTCTACGGTCATGCACCCACGGGAGCTGATGAAGAAGCCGATCACAAAGGGAACGTATTTTGGCCGCAGGCGCTCCAGGCCAACAAGGTCTACGCAATGCTCGACGGCAAGCAACGCAAAGTGGCAGAAGTGCCACGTACGCCGCGCGAACAATCGGTCGCTTTCCAGGGCAGAGATGGTCGCTTTGCTGGAATTCCGATCACTGACCTGTCTAGCGATCAGCGCGAAGAAATGCAAAAGACGTTGCAGAAGCTAGTTGAACCATTCCGCCAAACGGACCGCGAAGAAGCCATGCAATGCGTCAAGACCCAAGGGGGACTGGACGCCTGCTACTTGTCGTTTTATACCGACCAGGATATCGGCCGGGATAAAGTCTGGGACAATTGGCGACTTGAGGGACCCTCTTTCGTCTGGCATTTCCGCGGCGCACCACACGTCCACGTGTGGGTCAATGTCGCGGACAGCGATAAAGTGGCACTGAATGCTTAGCTGCTTAGACGTTTAGTTTTTTCGCGCAACCGCGATCGTGCGGCTAGCCGGCTAAGAGGCTAAGTCGCACGGTCATGTTCCTTACTGCTTACTGCTTACCACCGAGCTCAGACCCATCCCTGCCACAATGGTTTGATAACAACCTCGGGAACATGCACGGAGTTGGGCAGCGAGATGATCGCCAACACCAGTTCGGCCACATGCTCGGGCTGCAAAATTTGCTGTTTGTGTGCTTCAGAAACTGGCTGGGGGCGTTGTTCGAGTATGGGCGTGTTGACTTCGCCGGGGTAAAGATTGGTAATCCGTACGCCATCACCACCCACTTCATTCGCCACACTCGTCCCCAGCGCGGTCATCGCGAATTTACTGGCCGCGTAAGCAATGCCACCCAGTGCCGCAGCTCTTTTCCCAGCGATGGACGAGATATTAATGATCGTCCCACGCTTGCGGCTGCGCATGCCCGGGAGGACAGAATACATGCAGTTGTAAGCACCAGTGGCGTTAATCGCCAACACGCGATCCCATTCTTCAGGGGGCATTTCAGCCATACTGCGGTTCTTGATATTGATGCCAGCCGCAATGACCAGTGTGTCGATCTCTCCTAACTCCTCATGTGCCCAAGCGAAAAATTCTTGCACGCTTGTCCGCACTGCCACGTCGACGGTGTGGGTAAGCATGGAGGTACCAGCCGCCGTTTCCTGCAACGCAACCAGTCGGCGGCCCCCGACGGCCACCTGCGCGCCAGCCATGTCGAGTGATCTTGCAATCGCTGCACCGATGCCTGTGCCACCGCCAATCACTACCGCTTTGCTACCACTGACGCCCATCAATCACCCCCTGGACTCGAACACGTTAAAGGCAAGCCGCTGTTAACTTACTTGGGCCATATCTTACAGTACTTAGCGGATCAGATCGATCATCGTCACGGAAGCCGGGTCATGACGGCTCACCCTAAAAGTCTCAGCTTACGGAATTTTCCGTCAGCGCGAACGCGGCCAATGGATTTTCGTAGTTACCGCAAGGGTATTCGATTTGGAAACCAAGTCTCGGCGGAATCTGGAGTTCAAGTCGAAACGCGCCAGCGACTCATTTGTTCGCCGCGACGCCTCGCCATTGACTAGCCTGACCAGTAAAATGTTGGCTAGAACGTTTGGAAATTCGTCAAAAACTAGCGCCAGTGGAGCAAATCGATGAGCGTACTCGTTACCAAGCCAGCCCCCAACTTCAAAGCTCAAGCCGTGCTAGCCGACGGTACATTCAAAGAGATTGGTTTGAGCGATTACCAAGGCAAGTATGTCTTATTGTTCTTTTACCCGCTCGACTTCACCTTTGTATGTCCGACAGAGATTATTGCTTTTTCGGATCGCGCTTCGGAATTTTCTAGCTTGGGTGTTCAAATCCTAGGTGTAAGCGTTGACAGCCAATTCTCACACTTGGCATGGCGGAACACGCCGCGCGATCAGGGTGGACTGGGGAATATCGAATATCCGCTCGTCGCCGATTTGAGCAAGCAGATCTCACGTGACTACGACGTACTGACTGGCGAATGCGTCGCGCTCCGCGGCTTATTCCTGATCGACCAAAAGGGAGTTGTGCGTCACCAAGTCGTGAATGACTTGCCGCTTGGACGCAGCGTTGACGAAGCGCTGCGAATGGAGCAAGCTCTGCAATTTTTCGAGAAGAATGGTGAGGTCTGTCCAGCCAACTGGAAGGAAGGTGCCCGCACCATCAAGCCGACGGTCAACGACAGCAAAACGTTCTTTCGCGCTGAGTACACTTCCTAAGTTCCAGTTTCGCCGTTGTTTGGACTGCTGCGACTTGTCGCAGCTTTCATCTTCAAGCGTGTGCAGCACCGGTGTGTGAATTTTGTGACCCCAAGCGGTCGCGACCCAGAGCGAAAATAGCCAAGCGATTCTGGACGTTGAGGGAAAGCCAAAGCGGTGATGAATCACCGCACTCCAAAAATCGCGAAACTGGAACTGAGCTGGCACACTTGGTAGCTGGCAGCGGAAAATAAAATTGGCGGTGTCACACACATTGCGTGGAGTTTGGCTCCACACATTTTGCCCCAGTGTATGCCACCGCCTTGGATCGGTCACGCCAAGTCGGCGTCTTGTTACCAACCGCAGTAAGTTGGTTGCTAAAATATTCTAAAGGTGGTATCGCCAAAAATATCCCCCGCGCTACTGTCGAAAAACCGCCAATTCTACGGCAATTTTACGCCATATCTACGGTAATCCGCAACTTGAAAGGCGGCTGACAGGATGCATTTTTCGTCAAATCTCGTAGAATCATCACGACGATAAAAGGCGACCTTGCCCCTAACGAGAAATGGTAAAAGGATTATTCATATTATGTTGCGTAGCCACGTTTATCTAACGCTGAGTCTGCTGTTGTGTGGACAATTTTCACCAGTGTTTGGCCAAGCTTCGTGGCCTTCCTTTCGCGGTCCAGACCGTACTGGAGTCTCCAGCGACACGGGCCTGCTCGAGCAGTGGCCTGACGGCGGGCCTAAATTGGAGTGGGAAGCGGTTGGTGCAGGCCGTGGCTACGCCAGTGTGAGCATTGCGGATGGCAAACTTTACACGTTGGGTGACGGGCTCTCCACGGCACCCGATGTGGACGAATATCTCTCCTGCTTCGACCTCACGAATGGCAACCAGTTGTGGTCAGCCAAGACTGGGGACCCTTGGAAATCAGGTCAAGAGAACTGGCAAAGTTCGCGCAGTACACCGACGATTGACGGTGACCACATTTACGTGCTAACCGCTCAAGGTGCATTGATTTGTTTCAATCAAGACGGCAAGCAAAACTGGCGGAAGAGCTTAACGGAGGACTTCGCAGGCAAGAAGGCGGATAACTGGGGGTATAGCGAGTCGGTATTGATCGACGGACCACTACTAGTGTGCACCCCTGGTGGTGAAAAGGACACGATGGTCGCACTCAACAAGCAGACTGGTGAAACAGTGTGGACCTGTGCACGCGCTAAAGATCGTGGAGCCGGGCATGCTTCGATAGTGCTCTCGCAGATTGGAGACACCAAGGTCTACGTACAAACCACGGGCAGCGGCGCCATGGGTGTCCGTGCCAAAGATGGTCAGCTACTTTGGACTTACGATATCGATAAGACCACCGCTGTAATCCCTACGCCTATCGTGAAAGGCGACTTGGTGTTCTTCACCGCGGGGTACGACCGTGGTGGTGCTTTGCTACAACAAGTGCCCACAACCGGGGGTGACGTCGAAGTCAAGGAAGTCTATCCACTGAACCGGGACGTGCAGAATAAGCATGGGGGCGTGGTGTTGGTAGGGGACTACCTCTACGGTGATTTGGACGACAAAGGGACGCCGTTTTGTGCCGATTTGAAATCAGGTGAAGTCAAGTGGAAGGCGGAGAGTATTCGTGGTGCCGGTAACAGAAATTCGGCCAGTGTCACCGCTGCAGATGGGCATATCTATGTCCGTTATACCAATGGCGATATGGCTTTGATCAAAGCGAATCCGTCCAGTTTCGAGGAAACGGGCAGATTCAAAATCCCGGGTAGTGGGGGCCGTCCAAGCTGGTCACACCCGGTCGTAGTCGGCGGGCACATGTTCCTCCGCGAAGGTGACAAGATTCTTTGTTATAACGTCAAATCCTAGTTGAGTCCGTAAGCAGGAGACCAGTTCATGGCGACAGCCGTCAAAATGACTCGCGAAAATCTTCCCAAAGATGATTGCTTATGCAACCATTGCCCCGCCAAGTGCTGTCGCTATTTCGCGCTTCCCATCGATGTGCCCGAGACAATGAAGGACTTTGATTACGTCCGCTGGTTCTTGCTGCACGAACGCGCATCGGTGTTCGTAGAAGATGAAAGTTGGTATTTGCTGGTACACACTACTTGCCAGCATTTGCAGCCCGATAATCGTTGTGGCATATATCTCACTCGTCCAGAGATTTGCCGCGAGTACTCGACGGATAATTGCGAGTACGACGATGATTGCGCTTATGAAAAATACTTTGAAACAGCCCAGCAGGTAGCCGAATACGTCGAGGCGGTTTTCCTAAGTGGCGATTCGATACGTTCGCCTGAACCAGCCGCCCTGCCGATCCTGGCCTAGTCCCTAACAAGCGACCTTGGGAGTGCGGTGACTCGTCGCCGCTTTCTTTTTCAGGTAATTTGGCTCTGGGAAGGACATTTCCCCTAACCTGAAACTTACGCACAGGCGGGGCAGTGTTTTTAGCCTGCAGCCTGCTGTTGCCAGCCTGCTTTTCGTCCTGGCGTTCTTCGCGGATTAGAGGCTGGGGTCATCTTTGTCACACAGTCGCGCGCGGTTTGCGTTGGCGGCAAAAAGTTGCACCTTTTCGGCATCCTTTTTTCCCGGTTGCGTTTCAACACCTGACGCAGTGTCCACTCCATCACACTGGGTCGCATTGATGGCAGCAGCCACGTTCCCAGGATTGAGGCCACCGGC
>JBBQRC010000376.1:0-5696 GCA_038215215.1 Pirellulales bacterium | reverse complement strand
TGATCAGCGGGGTCTTGATGGGGACGTGGAGCAGCAGGTAGACAAACCCAACTAGCATGCTGAGAGATGTGAGCAAGAGGCCGAGAACCAGCCGATTCAGGTTCCTGGCGGAGGACTTTACGGATGAACCGTCACGCTTGCTCGACTCGGTCTGCCAACGGAAGCGTGGAGGCTCGATCTGAGCCTTTGTCTCCCCTCTCCAACTCTTTGGTTTAATACCATTCATATCAATTTGTGGCTCCAGTCGTTCGGGCTGGAATGGACTCCCAAACCGACTCTTGCTGGCCGGACGCACGAAGAACTGGGCCGACTGTTGCATGGGTTGCGTTGATCGTCTTGGCAGGCAAATCAAAAACTGTCCAAATTTGGCTCTCAGCGCGCAGCCGATCCACAAAGTATACTTCGGCCTGTTTTCTGCGCTCTAGCAAAATCTGACGTTGAATTTGGTCGGCTACCATGGGCAGCGGCAGGTACTCTGCGTTCGAACGTTCGAGGACGCGCACAAGTTGCAAACTCTCAGGGGACTCAATGGTTGCGCTGATTTGCCCCGTTTGCAGTGACTTGAGACACTGACGGATAAGCCGGGGTTCGATCTTGTCGAGGTCACTCCAACCGCTGCTTTCGGACTCAACCATCTCACGATGGAAGCCGGCTGGTGGCTCCCTCGTACCACCAATCGCCCAATCTCGCAAATAGGCAGAGACAGCCAGGGCTTGCTCGTGGCTTGAGCAGCGATCGAGCAACACCGAGATGCGTTCCCAGCGAATTTTGGCAGACACCTTGAATTCTTCACGGTGAATCTCATAATGCGCGATCAATTGCTGAGGAGCTACGAAAGAGTCAAAGTGAATCTTTCGCTCAAACCAAGCTTGAATTTCCTCTGGACTGTAGCCAATCGGGGACGCGGCAGTACTAGCAGGATATACATCATTTTTGGCAGATTGCTCCAATAGTTTCCAATCGATGACACGCCTCAATTCCACAGCCAGTTGAGCGCGCTTGTCAGACGTATCCATGGTACCCACCGGCGAACTGGCGAGGTTGCCCTGCTTTCGCAGTTTTT
This sequence comes from Pirellulales bacterium, assembly GCA_038215215.1. Classification (GTDB taxonomy): domain Bacteria; phylum Planctomycetota; class Planctomycetia; order Pirellulales; family Pirellulaceae; genus Aureliella. Next base: position 4,633 of record JBBQRC010000376.1, on the reverse strand, counting down.
GCTCCACTAGCGGTAGTACCTGACTTTCGTAAATAGCTTCGCCATTGACCTGCGCAAGGATCATATCGGACGGAGAGTTCGGAGCGAGCAGCGATTCAAAGCTGACAAGTTGAATCCCTTCGAAGAATTCGTTCCCAGCTCGTGTACGCGTTAGGGCTGCCATCCCCTCCGGCTCACCGGCAGGTGTTGGGCCCTCACGTGGCACCGCGTCGTCGCTCTGTAGAGGAACGGTTCCGCAGCACTCCAACGTAAGACGCGCATTCCGACGGATACGGGCCGAGGGCTCTTTCTCGCATTGTGTCAGCTCCTCTAGTTTCTTGCGCACATTGGCGCTGCAGCACGATGGAGAACTGCAGAATTTACAGCCACACTCCTGTTTGCACTGCAGGGCTTTGACCGCCTCAAAGCGAACTGCTTCGGTGCAGTCACTTAACCCTTCCAATAGCGCATCTTCCACTTTCTCATAGCAACCGCCGCAGCCCAGGGTTGCTAGGTAGCGTATTGCCATAATCTTCTGGGGCGCCGAGTCCTCTTCTTGCTTGATCTCCGCAGCGGCCTGGACGGCGGGAGGCGCGGTATCTGCCAAGTTAGCGGGATCCGTGAGGGCTAACACCGGAGGTGTCGGTTGAAGTCCTGGGAAGCGTCCGGTGAGATCGAGGCCATTGAGTAGGCGACTGCCAATCCGCTGCAACACGCCTCCAACTCCCCGTGCCAATTGGGGTAGACCGAGCAGTTGAGGCAGCGTGGTTGTGGGGCCGACTTGAGGCGCTGGCGCAATCGCTACGATGGTCGTACTGCCGGCGGTAGCGCTAGTAGGCGGAGCTGCAGGTGTTGGCGCTTTGGGGACCGACGCACAACCCAACGAGTATGCAAGCGATCCACCCATGACCAGGCAAATCCATACTGAACTTGGGTCTCTGGTCAACTTGGGCATTATCCGTTCCCAACTCGCATGCTGCAGCCAATGTAGCCCTTTAAACAGTTCGATCCCGGTGTTAGCATCCGCATGATCGCTACAGTCAAGCTTATCGTCTCAGCTTAGGCAATTACTTGAGTCTCTATGAGGCTTGCACGAGAACTGAAATGCTAGCCAAGACGCCTGTTGTCTGAGATTGTCGAGCTACTTCGCTCGTAACTGCAAGCGAACAGGTGGAGCAGGCAATGGCTTTACCTCAATTTCAGCGTCTGCCTTCCGCGGGCGATTTTTGGCCACGCCGATGACGGTCACTTGGTATTTGCCGACCGCAACCGTGGGCAACCGAAACGTACCATTTTCACCTGTCGTCGACTGGTACACCGGTTCGTCCTGCTCATTGAGCAACGTGACACTGGCATTAACCAGCGGGGAAGCACCAAAAGTTACCGATCCGGTCAGCTCGCGCACTAGTCGCTTTTGCGATTGCTCCCACGCTTGCGGGTCCACGATCTCAACGGCTGAACTGTAGATCGCGCTGACATTGCCTGCTTGGTCAATGGCCCGAACCAGCACGGCAGAGCGACCGAGCGGAAGAGGCTTTGTCGGCACTGTTGCCAACCACGCTCCATCCGCTTGGCGTTCACCAGCAATAGTCTCATCTTCAGGCTCAAACTTCCCGGTGCCACGTGTGGTCAACACTATTTCAACTTGGCTGACACCGCTGAGCGTGGCATCATCGGCGCCAACACGAATAACCAGATCATTGCCTTGAACGATGGTCGAGGCAGGAGCGAGCTCAACACCGGTAATCAACGGCGCTTCGGAATCTGCAATGATCTCAACAGCCTCGCTCCAAACATTCTCGCCCATCGCAGCCGCTCGCGCTAACAAGTTGATGCGCGCATTCTTGACTGCAGGCGGCGGAAGTACTAGCAGCAGGTCGTCTACCAGGGTGTCAAAGTTCAATTTGCCGCCAGGCATTTTCGCAAACCGCACATCCACCTGCCGGTCCGCAGCGACTCGAACTGTCGTTTCACCAGAGAATTCACGGTCACGATCAAGGTCCCAGCCAATCTCAACGAAATCGCGTTGGGATTCAAAAGCTCCAGGAATCGTGTCAACTTGCAACCGCACAGGTTGTTGCGTCACGTTGGGACCAAGACTAATGCCTGGCATTGGTTCCACAATCTTGATGCGTTGACGTTCTGCCATCGCAGGAATTTCAGTGGCCGTTCGCCAGCAGGGTACCTGAAAGACAAAGGCTCTTGGGAAACCATCAACATCCAGTTCGATCGTCAACTCTCGCGGTGCAGTGACGGGAACCTGGCAGTGGAGCAAGAGCGGCTGCGCGCCGACGATTACACCTTCCAGCTGCATTTCGGTTCCACGCGGCATCGACTCTACAATTCTGCCGCGCACGGGAATTTCTTTACTTTCAGGCAAAAGTGAGCGAACGCGAATTTGTATTTTCTCCGCTGTGGCATCGTAGCTCACAATCGGCTCGACATAGCCGCGAGGATGCCGAATGCGAGTATCAATTCTTCGCCACATTTTTTGTTGGGTAACTTTGTCCGTAATCAGCGCCACCATTCCGTAACGAACAGAGGGCTTAGCGAGAAACGCGGCAGCGGCAGCAGCTGGACCAGATTCCTCTGCGGGTGCGTCTGCTCCTGGGGCCGCAGTCGCATTGCCGGGGATCGGTAACCATTGCACACGCCCGCCTCCGTCAAGCAACACCTCGGGGATACTGGCCAGCGGGGTCAAGTCCCCGAGCCGTCCGGCAATATCCAGCGATGCCTGTGCACTCAAGAACCCACCGGGCATTGAAACATCGCGTCGTTCGTTCAAGCCCAACAAATCGACTTGCAGTGCGCGCGGGAGTTCGCTTTCATTTGCCAGGCCCAGACGATATTCGGACGATCGATTGGGCCACAAATGCAGAGTGATCCCTTCCATTGAATCGGACCAGCCACCCGTCGAGCCATCGGCAGTCAAGCGCAGGCTTTCTGATACAGGCAACTGCACCTCGGTTTCGTGACGCACGTATTCGCTCTCTGCGATCAACTTCCAGACGATTTTGCTGGTGGCAGGACCAAGTCCGATACGACGGACGCGAAAGGCTATGGCCAGTTCCTCGCCGGCTGGCAATTCCAACGACGGCGGTAGCGTGGTTGCCAAGGGGCGCTGGGGATAGGCTTGACTCTCTCTAATGACTTCAAGTCGCTGCCGCGCTTCCGCAGCTTGATCACGATCGCCGGTCGCCAAGGCGGCGATCAGTTGTTCCTCAGCCGTAACCGCCGACTGCTCGAGCACCTGCGGTAGGGCACTGAAGCGATAGAACTGCAAGCCGCTTAATCCTTCGATTTCCAACAAATCTGAATCAAAGTCGACTGCCAGCCACACCCGATCTAGTTTTTTCCCAACGTTCTTCCAGCGGACTTCACCTGTGGCCACGGACTCCGCCAGCAACGCCATATTATCGGTGCCAGCAGCGATGACCCGACGCGGTGGAACGGGTATATCCGAGGCGTATCCCGATAGCGAGGTATACAGTCCAGCCAGATCCTGGAGCGCTCTTCTTAGGCGCGCGTCTTCCTCTGGCGGTGCATCTTCAAGACGTGCTGACAATGACAGTTGCTGAGGCTGCACGCGACGGGCGAATTCGACTCGCCACAGTTCTTCCATTAACTGCCGGCCGTCGAAATTCGCTACCACATCCACGGGGAGCAGTCTTAACGCTTGCTCGGCCTGTCGCAGCGCCTGCAACCGGCTTGGCAGTTTACGACCGTCGGGACTGTTTGATGCCGACAGGTTAGCCTGAATCGACTGGATTTGATCCGGCAAGGAGCGAAAGAAAGCAGTGGTCGACTGTGCTTCGAATGCTGACGATTTGGAGTCGCCAGCTGGTACATTCTTCTCCACTGAGGATGCTAAATTCGGCTGGACGCTTGAAGCTTGCCAACCCCCCAACGCGGCCACAGCTCGTTTGAATTGCGGGCGCCTGTCTGGCTCACCACCCCAGGGAATCTTCAAAAATGCTTCGTTGGTTTGCAGGTCTGGATTTACATTGCTCGGTTGCACTTTGACGGCTGCCAATTGATTACGGATGGCACCGCGAATCAGTGACGTCGAAAGGAGCGAATCCAGCATCCAATTGGTTGAATTCTCATTGACTAGCGTGCCGGTCAGGACGGACTGGGCCTGAGCCACCCAAGACTCATCCACGCGTGCTTTGATTTCTTTCAACTGGCGGTAGTACTGAACAATGTCAGCCGGTGAGGCTTGCTCGCGCTGTTGAAACAAAACGGACTGTTTTAAAAGCACCTCCAATAGACTCTCGATGCTGCTATCCAGACTGCTCCTGCCCAGACGCTGCGACATGATTTGCTGCCAACCAAGAATGGCTTCCATGTCGCACAGAAGTTCATTCTTAAATTGCCAGGCCAAGTGAATCTCATCGAGCAAGTGGCTAATATTAGAGTTCGCCTGCGCGGCTGCGTTCAATTGATCAAGACAACGCTCTTGCCACCGCGAACCGATTTGATCTAGGGCCATGCGGGTGGCAGCCAGCCTGGCGCGGTTAGCCTGTGCTAATTGTGTCTCCAAGGATTCGTTAGCACAGAGCGGATCGTAGGCTAATTTTTCTGCGGTACGCAGAAGTAGGATTGCTTTGCGAATCACTTCCCAAGGGGTCGACTGTCGGCTAGCAAGCTGCTT
>JBBQRC010000375.1:0-5697 GCA_038215215.1 Pirellulales bacterium | reverse complement strand
ACGGTAACCAAGCGGAACAATTTCTCTGGCCACGCGAGCTGTGCCGCATCCAAAGTCGGCCACCACCGCCGGAGTGTCCATTGCTAGCGGGTCCAGTGCTGGCGGTAGATAGCCACGCGTGACCTCCAGGTCGAGCTTCATAAAGGGGTGTTGGCTGAAATATTCATCGTAGTTTTGTGCGATGGATGGAGAGTTCAAGTAGTCCCACGTTCCACGACTCACACCGCGGGGTAACTGCCAGGCGGCCCGTGTTTTTCTGTGGGTGGGTGGCAATTTTCGCCTGCGCTTTGGAGGGGAGGGAAGTGGTAAGGAGCGGGAATTGGGCTGTGTGGCTCTTTGGCGGTGGAATGGCCGCCAACCAAAAGTGGTGTAGGACTGGTCGTTGCTCGTTTTTTACATCAAAAGTATAATCCCGCCCGGCTTTTCTAATTAACAGTGCAAGACAAGCGGAAGCTGTTTCCGCTACCCTAATTCCATCTCATGCGAGAGGTCGGGGCGTGATGAGAAGCGAATCTTAACCTTCGGAGACTCCTAACGTGGTAGTTCGTGTCGCAATCAACGGCTTCGGTCGTATCGGTCGTCTAACTTTCCGTAATCTCATGGCGCGGAGCAGCGAATTCGAAGTTGTTGCCATCAACGACTTAACCGACAACCAAATGTTGGCCACCCTGTTGAAGTACGACAGTATCCACGGTCGTTACAACGGTACCGTCAAAGCGACCGACACCCATCTCATTGTGGATGGCAAAGAGATCCTCGCTTTGGCCGAACGCGATCCTGCTAAACTGCCGTGGAAAGCAAATAAAGTTGATATCGTGATCGAAAGCACCGGTATCTTCACCGGACGTGCCGCCGGTGGCAAGCCAGGTTATGACACACATATCGAAGCCGGTTGTAAGAAGGTCGTTCTCAGCGCGCCAGCCAAAGATGGTGCCGATTTAACTTGTGTGATCGGTGTCAACGACGACCAACTCACCAAAGCCATGAACTGCGTCTCGAACGCCAGTTGTACCACCAATTGCTTGGCACCCGTCGCCAAGGTCCTCAACGATACCTTTGGGATTGAGTCGGGGCTGATGACAACCGTGCATGCTTACACCAACGACCAAAATGTGCAGGATTTGCCTCACAAGGATCCGTACCGTGCTCGCGCCGCTGCACAGAATATTATTCCAACTTCGACCGGCGCTGCCTCTGCCGTGGGCTTGGTAATCCCTGCCTTAAAAGGCAAACTGACAGGTATCGCGATGCGTGTTCCTGTGGCTACGGGAAGCGTGGTGGATTTGACGGTCAACCTGGCTAAAGAAACCACTGCCAAGGAAATCAATGCTGCCATGCAAGCCGCTGCCGAAGGCCCGATGAAGGGTATTCTGTGTTACACGGAAGATCCGATCGTGAGCTCTGATATCATCGACGATCCGCACAGTTCCATTTTTGCCGCCGACTTCACTCAAGTCTTGGGAGATAAGGGCAAGCTGGCCAAGGTCGTTAGCTGGTACGACAACGAGTGGGGTTACAGTTGCCGCACCGCCGACCTGTGCGCGCTACTCAGCAAAATGCTGTAACTTGACGCACCGACTACCGCGTCCGTCGCGAATGCCTGCATTGCTACAAAGCTGAAAATGTACCGACTGTAGGGGCTGGAGAGTCTGTTAGGCTGAACTCGCACCCACCAACTGACCGATGAAACAATCAGAGTGTGTTGTTTCATTTTGATGGCATTGGCAGTTGGGGTGCGTAGTATTATGGCGGAGCAACGGGTCGAGATTGAGCGGCCGGATCGATGGGATCATCCGCTCGATCCTCAGATGCCAGAGGAGTGCGTTGCTTCGTTGCTGAATACACCGCCGTTCTCACTGATGGATGAACGACGGTTTGCCCAGACCGCCACGCTAGCTGAAATCCTCCGCAATGACGCCAGGTTACTCAACCTGTCAGCCGGTGATTTGATCTTCCGAGAAGGGCAATATGGGGCCAGCGCTTACCTGGTGCTCAGCGGCCGGGTACGCATATTTTTAACGCGATTGATGCCGGCGGTGCGCGAACCAAAGAGAGAATCGCCGCGCGGACTCCAGTGGCTCAAATTTTGGGAAAATAAACCGGACCGTCGCCAGCACGCGCGAGGCCAGCAGCCAAGCGCCGGCAGTTCCGGCACGACTCCCGTCACGTTTGCCCAGCGGGAGGAAGGTCGGACAGCGCGTGTTTTCCTGCAGGACGTCCCAGGTGTCGTCGCGGATCATGCCAGTGCGCTCGTTAATCCCGGTGAACTCTTCGGCGAAATGGCTGCCGTCACTCGTTCACCCCGCGAATTCACCGCAATTGCCGACAATGACTGCGTCGTTCTCGAAATCCGCTGGCAAGGGCTCAAGCTTCTAAAGCAAGATCCCCAATTTCGCTCATTGCTAGATGAACGCTATCGCAGCGAAGTTTTGAGCACGCATCTACGGGAAACACCACTGCTGCGGTATCTGACGGAAGAACATTTGCAAAAAGTGGTTGCGGCGGCCCGGTTTGAATCCTTTGGAAATCTTGAGTGGTATGCCGAATATCGCCGGAGTGCCAGTCGCACGGCCAATACACAAATTGGCGCGGAACCACTGATTGCCGAAGAAGGTACCTACGCGACGGGTTTATGGATCATTCGCGGTGGCTTCGCGCGTCTCAGTCGGCGTCAGGGAGTTGGCCATCGCACGTTAGCCTATCTTGGCAAAGGTCAAATATTTGGTTTGCGCGAGCTCGTGCACAATCGACATGTTGATGCGCGGTCGACGCCACTCCCCTATCAGGAATCACTGCGCGCGATCGGCTACGTGGATGCCGTCTGTATTCCCAAGCACATCGTGCAAGAGCATGTACTGCCGTTCATTCGTAACGCTGACTCACCGCCGCCCATAGAATCTCCACGCTATCAATTTGGTCAGCCGGTCCTGGACGCAAATTTGATCGACCAGGCTGACTCGTTCGGAGTCGAGACCGGGCTGCTCGAGTTCCTCGTGGATCATCGCTTGATGAATGGTCGGCAGGCGATGGTGATCGACACTGATCGGTGCACGCGCTGCGATGACTGTGTGCGCGCCTGCGCGACGACACATGGCGGACACAGCCCCCTCTTCGTGCGCACGGGGCCACAATACGGTCCCTGGCTATTCGCACAGGCCTGCATGCACTGCGAAGATCCGGTATGCATGATCGGTTGTCCCACTGGTGCCATCCATCGCGATCAAGACTCCGGCAATATCAACATCAATGAACAGACTTGTATCGGTTGCAAATCGTGTGCGGAAAGCTGTCCCTATGACAATATTCGCATGGTTGTCAGCAACGATAGCCTGGGGCGGGCGCGCGTCGATGCCAGCGATGGTTTGCCAATTCTGCAAGCCTCAAAATGCGATCTGTGTACGAATTCTCGCAGTGGTCCGGCGTGTCAGTCAGCTTGTCCGCACGATGCGCTCGTACGCATCGACCTTAGCAACCTCAATAAGGTAAACGCATGGATGCAACGCAAGGTCGCCTAGCCGCGTTGGGGCAACGCCGCGTGCTGTCGCGTACGTTAACACTGCTGGCCGTGGGTGCGACGGCCATGGCGGTGCAAGCGACAGCCAATCGGCTGGGCGATCCGGCGATCACCACCGGCTGGACGCTGTTACTTTCCACCGCTGGCTTGTATCTGCTAAGTCTGCGCAAGAAATTGATACGCTTTCGTTTGGGAGCGGTGGCCGGTTGGCTACAAATGCATGCTTACATGGGTAGTTTCGCCAGCGTCGTGTTTCTAATGCACATCGGCTGGCCCATCCGAGGTTGGTTCGAAAGCGGGCTGGCGACCTGTTTCGTAATCGTGGCGATAAGCGGTATATGGCTGATGTACATGAGCCGCACTTTTCCCAAACGACTCGCGGCCATCGAACAAGATTTTCGGCTCGAGCAGATCCCAGCTTTGCAAGTGGCGGTAGCCAACGAGGCGCACGAATTGGCCCTTCATTCAGCCGGCTTCGGTGAAGGAGCCACACTGGCCGAATTTTATCAGAGCCGGCTCTTACCGTTCTTCCTTAATCCTCGCAGTTGGGTTTACCGGCTGCTTCCGACCGGCTTCACTCGCCGTCAATTATTGCGTGAACTCGGTGATCTCAGTCGCTATTTGGGTAGCCAAGGAATCCAAAATCAGCAGCGACTAATCGCCATGGTGCAATCCAAAGACGACCTCGACTTTCACTACGCTTTGCAAATGCGATTGCGACTCATGTTCGCCTTGCACGTCGCGCTAACGTGGTCACTTGCCATGATGATCGCTGTCCATGTAATCCTCGTCCTCCGCTTTCAGGGGGCCATGTGATGCGCGACCCACGCGACGTGGCAGCGCCGCGACCTCGCCCCAACGCAACGAACTTGCGCTATTCCCTGGCGATTAACATCGCGATCTTGACCGGGGGGCTGCTGCTCTTGGCCATGGCGCTGCCGCAACGTGAAGCAATCTATGTGCCGGGAGAATTGTCGAGCAAACACGCCCAGATTTTGGACAATCAAGTTGTCTCGGATAGGTGTAGTTTGTGCCATCCCAACGCACATTTCAAAAGGGCCGACGGACAAGTCCTGACGCAAGATGAACTTTGCGCCCGCTGCCATGTTGGTCATCTTCCGAACCTCAGCCTACGTAGCCCCCACGATCTCGATCACCGTCAGCTCCAACAGTGGACGCTGAGAAAAAGTATGCAACGCGACCGACTGGTTGCTGTCGCGGATGCGGAGCGCGAACGGGCCATCGCACGCCTGGTTGACCACGCATCCAATTCTCCGTCAGACGATCACTTTGTGACTCGCCAAGCGACGACTGCAGCGACCACCGATTTAAAAACTCACTGTGCCAGTTGCCACGTCGAACATCACGGGCGCGGTCAGGATCTGCAAGCCATCACCGATCGGCGTTGCCAAGCTTGTCACGTTACGCAGTTCGAAAGTTTCATGGACGGTCATCCCCAGTTCACCAACTATCCCCCGCAACAACCACGACGCATCGCGTTTAACCATCAAATCCATCGTGACCAACACTTTGCCAAAAAGAACGATTCCTTTGCGTGCGCTACCTGCCATGTCGATTCCCAGCAGAGTGGCGGTAGCGGTAGCGTCTTTCGTGCGTTGAGTTTCGAGGCTGCGTGCGCGAGTTGCCATCAGGCACCAATCCAAGCTGCCACCGAGGATGCTTGGGTCATGCTGCAGCTTCCCAGCCTCCCTGAGCAGGACGTACGCCAAAGCGAATTCGGGCTCACCGATTGGCCAGCCAATGCGCGTTTTGGTTACGAAGGGATCGTCCCTCTCCCCATGCGCCTGTTGCTCATGTCAGACCCCGACAAGCAGCTCCAATCAGCCCTGTTAAATTTAACGGAATCAGGGGATCTGACGAAACTACCTCAGTTTGACATGGATGGTCCAGCAGCCATTCGCCGCGTTGCTCTGGCAACTCGCAAGCTCATTCGCGAAACCGCCGCCAGTGGTCAAAACGCCTGGCGCGCGCGGCTTGAACAGGTGGCACAGCAGGCACTCTCTCGACCACTCAACGCCTACGAGCACCAGCTCATAGGTGATCTATGTGCCGGCTTGCCACCCGACATCTTTCGACAGATGGAAAGTCAGTGGTTTCGCGACGCACCTTCGATTTCCGCAGCCCAATCGAACTCTCAGGCGCAGCTCGTCAGTTGGCCGCAG
>JBBQRC010000374.1:0-5697 GCA_038215215.1 Pirellulales bacterium | reverse complement strand
CACATCGCCAGGCACTTTGCCAATCGACACCACCCCCTTTTCATCGACGCTTGCCAAGCCATCGTTGTTCGACTGGTAGGTGGCAAGCGCTGTCACATCAAGTTGAAAGCCATCGCTAAAAGTTGCTTGTACTTGCAATTGCTGTGTCTGCCCCATGGCCAATTGTGCTGACTGAGGCAGCATCTTGATCGAGGCAATGTGCGGGTCATCGGGCGAACCCAGCGGCGAACCAAGTGCGATCCATCGAGCCAGCGTTTGATACTCGGGTCGATCGGCCGGGATGCGGACGCCACCGCCGTGTGGCAAGTCACCGCTGACTTTTTCAAGAAACAGGCTGTGCCTTGGCGAAGCCGGAAATACCCTGCGCCCGCGGCCTTCTGCCATGATCGCTTGATGATCCGCCAATGGGTCAAAGCCGAAGACCGATAGTTTAAATCCATTTTGTCCTTCCGCTTTACCATGACACCCCGACGCATTGCAGCCAAACTTGGTAAGAATAGGTACGATGTCGTTTTCAAAGTTGATCGGTCGTTGTTTTTCGGCCGGACTGGGTTTATCGGCCGGACTGGGCTTTTTGGGTGGAGTGGCTGATGTGCTTTCGGCGGTTGGTTCCGAAGCAAATCCTGGATGGGCTAACGGGACAATTCCAAGAAGTAGCAGCAGACAATAGCTGGCTGAAAGCAACAATCGAAACGAATGTTGGTTGGGAGATAACGCCATGCTGGAACTCACTGACTGCCGCGAGCATTGAGCAACCGAAAAGCAAAGACTGAGGTCGCTACATTAGGGCGAACGAGGAGGGGAGGGTAGTCGTTCGATCGGTGGGTAGGTGACTTGGTGGGCGGAAGGACGGACACAGGACTATCGTAGAAACTAATGCATAGCAAGCGAAAACGCAACGCTTCGGCGTTGTCTGCGGGGGCGCATGACCGAGTTTGTACAGTCCTGGTCGCTTTGGCCAAGTTTTGCGGCGCTAAAAGGCATCCAAACGAGTGGTTTGAGGTTTCTTATGAAGCGGCGCCAATACCTGAGGATCGCGGCGCGACAATGCCCATAATCTCGGATCTAGCAAGCGTCCAACTAGACCGCGGCCCGATGGGCACGCGGTTCAACGAGGCTGCCACCACAGCTTGAGCCACATCCAGCGGTGCAGCCATAACAGTGGTTGGCGACGCGAATGGCACGATCCGAAAGCAGGGCGTCGGTCAACTTCGAGATATGTAACCGACCATCTCCATCGGCGATCGCGAGATCAAGCATCTGGTTGAAGTCACAGTCATAGATGTATCCATTCCAGTCGACCGAGAGCAGCGATCGGCACATTAGGTCATCGATCGTGCTCGGGTTAAAGCTATTGACTAGCTTTTCCAAGTACTCTTCGTACTTGCCGCGTCGCAGGAGATCATCCAAGAACCGGCTAACCGGCATGTTGGTGATCGTCAACAGATTGTTGAACTGGATTCCAAATCGCGTATCTAGTTCAGATTTGTAGGAGGCTTCCAGCTTCTGCTGTTCTGGCGGAAGCCCCAATCCCGTTGGATTGTAGACAAGGTCCAGATGCAGATTTGAACTGGGCTGTGCGTAACCAAGTTCATTCAATTTACGTATGGCTTCGATAGACTTTACAAACACACCGCTACCGCGCTGAGCATCACAGTTTTCTTCCAGGTAACAGGGAAGTGAAGCGACGATATGCGCCTGATGTTCTGCCAGAAACTCGGGAAGATCCGTAAAGCCGTTAGCCAGTAGGATCGTTAGGTTACAGCGATCGATGACTTGCTTCCCAAGTTGCCTCGCCTCTTTGACAAGCATTCGAAAGTTAGAATTCATTTCCGGTGCGCCACCGGTGATGTCGAGTGTTTTCACATCGGACCTTGCCAGGAAGCCGATTACTTGACACGCCGTATCGTAACTCATGCTTTCGCGTCGATCTGGGCCCGCGTCCACGTGGCAATGCGTGCAAGTTTGGTTGCAGACCTTGCCGACGTTGATTTGCAGCGTGGTCAACTTCCGGCGGTAGAGCTGGGAAACTCCGCTCTCATCAAGCTTAGCGCTGAATGGCACCGCAGTGCTGCCTTGGCTATCCTGCAGTATGTGCAATTGTGCCGCCGGGGAAGCAAGCGGATTTCCAGTCCGGTAGAGCGTCTTGAGTATCATGTTCACATCCAGTGAGTTCGTTAGTCGTTTGACCGCGTGGCCATTGGGCCGTGCTCAACGGTCTAGTTAATGATCTAGCGCTGGGCGTTGCCCACGCGGTTAAAAGAGTCTAGCTACAGCCGGAATCCAACCCGCAGCAAGGGCCGACTGAATCGGTAGTGGCGTCGTAGTCGCGCCCTTTGGTTTCGCGTGGGTCACGCAGCTTGGCTCGTTTACAGTAGAATGCGCCCGCCTCCTCGCGCGGAATTGAGACCCGTGGCTCCACCGCATCGAACAGGCCTTCGTACGGTGCCCGGGAGAGCAACTGAAATGTCTTGTCACAAACCGCCATCCGCTCGCCGCGACAGTAGATGTGACCGTCGTCGTCTTCTACTTTTCTGAACGGGCCTCGATAGACCAGTGCTTGATTGCGTTCAAGGCATGGCCCCCGTTTCCCTTTATAAGCGACAATGGTCACCGACCGAAATTCGATACCGTTGATTGTTTGCCAAGGGTCCTGCGCACGTTTCGCGATCTCAATGCCGTAGAAACCAGCTTCTTCAAACGCTTTTAGAAATTCATCCTCTCGAAACGCACCGGAGAGACAGCCTGACCACAGCTCGGGATCGCGTTTCATCCCTTCGGGAATCGTTTCGTCGGAGACGATATCGCTAATGGCGGCTCGTCCTCCATCTTTGAGCACGCGGAACAGTTCTGCGAACAGCGCCTTGCGATCTTCTTGCCGGACAAGATTGAGCACACAATTCGAAACGACACAGTCCACTGAATCGTCTCCGATTAAAGGATGACTTTGACGAATCACCTCTTGGATTTGCCGGAGCCTCAGAAAGTCTTCCGAGTTACGAATGGGCTGTCTGCTTAGTTCTTGCTCAAGCAGCGTAAGATCCAATCGAAGATCCTGAATCATGCCGTATCTAAATTCGACATTAGCATGCCCGATACGCTCTGCGACAGTCGGCGCGTGTTTTCTAGCAAGCGCCAGCATTTCACGATTGCAGTCAACGCCGATGACACGTCCCTTCGCTCCAACAACCTGAGCAGCAATAAAACAGAGCTTGCCACCACCGGAGCCGAGATCAAGCACAGTATCACCGGGCTTTACATAGGGCGTGGGGTCACCACAACCGTAGTCCCGCTCAATCACTTCGTCTGGTATCACTGAAAGAAAGTCCGCCGCGTATTCAACCGGGCAACACAATGCGGCTTCTCTCTGATTGGCGGCGGCGGCATAGCGGCGGTACACGCTGGCTTCTGCTACTTCGCCGGGCTCTTCCTGCGTCCTGCTCATCAATTGGGTCTCCTCAACTGGTTTTTTAATGTTATTCGCCGACGCAATCCCGTTTTTCGCGCGTGTGGAAAGAATCCCGGTCGGCTGCATACCTGGTTGTCATATGAAACAGACCAGCCTTACAGGGCGTGGCTATTCTAATCGAAATTTTCTTGAGACTCAGCCCACCTCGATTAACCGCGTGCCCATCGGGCCGCGTTAGGCTGTACTTTCGCGTAGGGCGTTGCCCAAGCGGTAAAAAAACGCTACGGACGGCTAATAAAACCAGAAATTTTGTTTAAACGCGTGGTCGCCATATTGAGGAGCATTCATGCGGTATAAACGTTTAACCGCGTGGGCAACGCCCCGCGTTTACCCACCCGACGCGGCCCGTTGGGCACGCGGTTAACGAGGAGACCCATACCCTCACGGAGAGTCAACCATGAGCTATCTCGAACAACTCGAGCCAAGCGACGAACATAACCAGACGCTGCAATCGAACGTACATCCGATCGATTGGGCAAATCCGATTCCAAGTGGCCGATACAATCTGGTGGTCATCGGAGCTGGAACGGCTGGTTTGGTAACTGCCGCCGGCGCAGCTGGCCTGGGTGCCAAGGTCGCACTCATCGAGCGTGGCCTGATGGGAGGCGACTGCCTGAATGTGGGCTGCGTGCCTTCCAAAGCATTAATCTCGGCGGCGCGTCAGGCAGCTTCCATACGCAACTCGGAGAAGTACGGAATCCGCGTCGCGCCGCCAAACGTTGACTTTGCCGAAGTGATGCAACGCATGCGACGGCTACGAGCGTCGATTAGCCCACACGATTCCGCAAAAAGATTCACTGAGCTCGGCATTGATGTCTTCTTCGGACAAGGCACTTTTATGAGCAGCAATACCATCGCTGTCGGGGAGCGGACGCTTCGATTCAAGAAGGCTGTCATCGCCACCGGAGCACGCGCCGCCGAGTTACCGATTCCTGGACTGAAAGACGCAGGCTATTTGACCAATGAGACTCTCTTCTCACTAACGGAATTGCCCCAGCGTCTGATCGTGATCGGTGGTGGTCCTATCGGCTGTGAAATGGCTCAATGCTTTGCTCGATTTGGAGCACATGTAACACTTATCGAGAAGTCATCACACATCTTGGCTCGTGAAGAGAAAGAAGCCGCGATTCTCGTTCAGCATGCCATGCAAAAAGATGGCGTCGAGATTGTTTTGGGCGCACATGTGATCCGGGTAGAGCAGCATGGCTTCGATAAAGTTGTGGTTGTATCACAGAATGATCGTGAGTCACAGATCAGCGGCGACGAGCTATTGGTCGGCATTGGTCGTACGCCAAACTTGGATGGCCTCGGACTTGAAGCCGTGGGCGTTTCATCACACCCCCAACACGGTGTTGAAGTGGACGATCGCCTGCGAACAACGAACCGCAACATATTTGCCGCCGGTGATGTCTGCTCCAAGTACAAGTTCACGCACTCGGCTGACTTTCTGGCTCGCATCGTTATACAGAATGCATTGTTTCTGGGGCGAGCCAAGGCCAGTAAGCTGATTATTCCTTGGTGCACTTACACCTCACCCGAAGTCGCGCACGTGGGGATTTATCCCAACGAAGCCGCTGAGCAGGGCTTGCAGTTAAGCACTTTTTCTCAACCACTTTCAGGCGTCGATCGTGCCATTCTCGACGGCGAAGATGAAGGCTTCGTTCGCGTATACTGCCGAAAAGGATCAGATCAGATACTGGGTGCAACCATCGTGGCTGCGCGCGCGGGGGACATGATTGGCGAGCTGGTCTTAGCGATGAAGCACCGCATCGGTCTCGGAGAGATTGCGTCTGTCATTCATCCTTATCCGACTCAGACAGAGGCAATCCGTAAGCTTGGCGACCAGTTCAACCGCACCAAGCTTACACCGACGGTGAAATCGCTTTTCAATGCATGGCTGAGCTGGACGCGATAATTTAGCATTTCGATCTGTGTGCGTGCGAAATCACACAGCCGTCTGATCCTATAAGTCAGAAAGTCTATTTGTTTCGGAATCCGATCGCTGCCAGGAAGTGCAGTCTGGTTACTTTTATCCCGAAAATTATTAAATACTTACTGCTGACACAGATTCGCAATTCCAACCTGAAGGCGGGGCAGTATCCGCGCAACGCGACCGGAGCAACTGATCCTTACAAAGAACACTTGAAATCGAGGAACCTTGCCGTTTGCCGATAGGGCTGAGACATCAATTGGACTTCGGCGGGACGGAATTAGCCCTTTATGGTGCG
>JBBQRC010000373.1:0-5720 GCA_038215215.1 Pirellulales bacterium | reverse complement strand
CGAAACAAAAAAAGAAGTCAATGAAGAAGAACTGAGGCAAGTCAACATCGTACGAAATAAATTCCACGGCGAATGGAACTACGAAATTAAACCCAATAAATAGGCATTACTTCGGTAACTTATTGTTTTGCAACGCCTTAGGCCCAAAACCTCATATGCATGTCCGTTTATAGGCCTTTTCTTCACGACCGTCGTACAAAGGTCGCTAGCCGCCTGCGGCGCTCCGCATTGGGTCATGGTAAAAGCAAGTCCGATAGCGGCTTCGTCGTTTGATGGATTCGTATCAAGGGCGTCTTCATAGTAAACGCGTGCTACGTCGAACCAGTGCTGATCAGCATAGTACTCGCCCGCTTGTGTCAGCACACGGGAATCAGTGGGAAACCGCTTACGCAGTCTCAGTAAATGTAATAACTTCTCTTCTTCGCTCCTGAGCGATTGCCATCGCAATAATTCAATTTCAACGACTGACGGTGATATCTGTAGGCAATCGACAATTGACTGAAGGTTGTTCCCCAGCAACGAATCTAAGGTATCTACTTTCATATCTGCAACAACGTCTAGGAACTCTGACATCTTCCTGCCGATTTTCTCAATTCGTTTCAAATCGTTAACGGTTCCTCCCAAATCCGACAGATTCAGTTTGGAAGAGCTTTGTCTAAATCTCTCCGCAAAGTCACTCCAAAACTCTACAAGATCTAGTCGTTTTTCGGGCGAAAAAATATCGGGCGACCCAACCATTACGGGTAGTACCTTTGCGACGAATTCTACATTTTCAAAGACATTAATCGCTTCTGTCATGCAGTTCAGTGACCGCACGTAGTCCTTCGATAAGACCATCAAGGCAAAATCGCAGGACCGAATCTGTTCCATGAACCCACGAATTGAGTCTTTGTACTTTAAGTCGTGAACATCAAACACTGTCCGCAGCCCCAACGAACAGAGTGCCTTCTCCAGTACTATCGCGCTTCCTTGGTCGGCCCAGCAATACGAAACGAAAACAGTTTTCATTTTCGACTTTCTACCAAACATTAAATATTTTCCGCACATTCTACCAATGTCTTTAAAGTCCTGTACTTTAGGCGAACGGCTCATCGAATTTAGGAACTGATCTTTCAAAAAAGAGTGGCTCTCGACAATGATTTAGGACTTACCACAGTTCTAACCCATTGAAGGAGCCACGGATGTCTGAGCGTAAACGATCATCGAAGCGTTCGCAACCTCGGCACAAGTCTTCATCGGCACAAGTCTTCAAGTTCATCGCAATTCGACAAGCGGAGGCGGAGTTCGGGGAGACAGCAAAATCCTTGCTACCAGATATTTGGGCTGGAGAATCTCTGCGAGATTCAACCAGCAAAGCGTGAACGTTTGCCAAAGTTTTTTCTCTAGGGCGCGGTAACGCGATGATTAAATAGCCATCCGGCTCAGAGTGTGACCAGCTCGCGACAGAATCACCAGAACATGCAGACGCATGACTTACGACGCGATTGCTTCGTGGTGGCGGCGGTCGAAGAAGATGTCTTAGTCGTAGGCGATACGGTAAGTCGATAACTGCAGAAGTAATAGCCGACAAATAGTTCGCGGGCAGGCAGGCGCTTCTTTTAGCGCTGCGAACCCCGGCGATCGCGCGAAGAATCGACTACGTGGGGCTGGCCAGCGACGATGCGAAATAACCTGCCAAAATCGCGGACGAGCTCCGTCCATGTCTCCGCGAAAACACTCGACTGCAAGAAAAAGCGCCAGATAGGGCAGTGGCTGCGCCAAGGTAGCTTGGCTAGCTTGGGAAAACTACCTTATCGTAAACTTCTGAAGCAGCGAGTTGGCTGTCAATTGCGTCAAGCTCAACTTTTTCATTTAAGGCTTGGCAGCTAGTCAAAATCCAACAGTTATCGGGCGTACGCGAAAAGCAATCGATTGAGTGGCGATCCTGCGAAACCAAGACATAATGCTTCAAACTGGGAATAGTTCGATAGTGTTCAAACTTTTTCCCTCGATCGTACGCTTCGGTTGAATCCGAGAGGACTTCGACGAGCACGACTGGATTCAGCAGCACATCGCCGCCGTTGGATTCTAGCTGAGGCTCGCCACAAACGACCGAAAGGTCTGGGTACGTGTATAACCCAGTTGCTTCGATTCGCAGCTTCAAATCGCTTGGGTAGACTCGGCAAGGCTTTTTCTTGAGTTGCACTCGAAGGTTGGCACCTGCGTTGAGAACGATCAGATTGTGGTTGGCAGATGCACCAGCCATGGCAAACATCTCGCCACGAAAATACTCCGACCGAAACTCGGCTTCCTGCTCGCGATGAAGATATTCCTCGGGGGTTATAAAGTGTTTGGGAACTGTTGCCATGCGATGCGTTCCTACAAATCTCCGAATCAACCCAAACGCTAGTGGGCTACCATGGCCCAGAAATCAAAATCGCCAAAATATTGGGTATTCTGAGTAGAAATTATAGCCCAAGAACCTCTCTATCCACTAACTAGCGTATTGCCCAAAAGTTCGCGATTTGAAAAGAGTACACCCGGAGAGGTTCGAACTCCCAACCCTCGGTTCCGAAGACCGATGCTCTATCCAGTTGAGCTACGGATGCATGGATTCTAATTCTATCACATTGCATTCAACTGGCCAGAACGGTTCGCAATTTTTGCGGCTGAAATTTGGTGCAGTCGCAGTGCTTTAGGGGCAACAACTGCCGGGATTCTCTAGACCCTGGTCCAAAGTCCGAAAATGCTCGGCAACGTCCGAAAACGCTTGGCAATGATCGACAATCGCCTGGCGAATTTCGAGACGCGACGTAGGCCGTGTCTCGAAAATTTGAAACAATTCTCGCTCAGTTGATCGGCACGACGACAACAACGCAGGTCAGTTCACGGGGAAGCCACGTTTGCGAAGCAAGGCGGAAATGTCGACGTCACGGCCACGGAACTTGCGGAATCCGTCGGCAGGATCGATCGTATTGCCTACCGACATGATGTTGTCATGCAGACTCTTGGCTACTTTCGGGTCGTAGAAACTACTCGCTTGCTCGAACATCTCGGCCGCGTCTGCGGTCAACGTGTCTGACCACAGGTAACTGTAATAACCAGCCGAATAACCATCGTCGGCAAAGATGTGCGCAAACTGTGGCGTGCGATGGCGCATAACAATTTCACGCGGCATGCCAAGCTCCTGAAGGGTCTTGCGCTCAAAAGCATCCGGGTCAATGTTGGCGTCACCGGCCAAGTGCAATTTCATGTCGATCAAGGCACTCGCCAAGTACTCGACGGTCGCAAAACCTTGATTGAAGGTCGCAGCCTTTTCGATCTTCTCGAGCAGGGCTTTAGGCAGCGGTTCGCCCGTCTCATTGTGGACCGCAAACTGGCGGAGCACTTCGGGCGTGGTGAGCCAATGCTCATTAAGCTGTGATGGGAATTCAACGTAGTCACGAGCGACGTTAGTGCCGGACTGGGATGGATAAGTCACTTCGGAACACAATCCGTGTAGTGCATGCCCAAATTCGTGGAACAATGTGTCTGCGTCATCCCACGAGATCAGCACCACTTGACCCTCAGGGGCTTTCACGAAATTCGAATTGTTGGAGACGATGGTGGTGATGGGTTGTCCCATGTTTTCTTGCGCGCGGTAGGCATTCATCCAAGCGCCGGAACGCTTGCCGGTTCGGGCGTAGGGATCGAAGTACCAGAGACCAACATGTTGGCCGCCTTTATCAGTAACTTCCCAGACTCGGACGTCGGGATGATAAACTGGCAAGTCGAATATTTGCTTGAATTGGAAGCCGTAAAGCTGGCCAGCGGCCCACATCATCCCTTCACGCAATTTCTCCATTTGCAAGTAAGGTTTGACTTGGTTGAAATCCAGATCGTACTTGGCCTTTCGAACTTTTTCGGCATAGTAGCGATAGTCCCAAGCTTCGATTGTGATCTTGGCACCCTCTTCATCGGCAATCTTCTGCATGTCAGCGACTTCCTCGCGGACACGGGCGACGGCTTTAGGCCATATTTTCAACATCAAGTCCATAGCCGCTTCAGGCGTCTTGGCCATCTGCCGTTCTAGTCGCCAGTGCGCGTGAGTCTCATACCCCAGCAACTTGGCGCGCACGGCGCGAAGCTTCAGAATCTCGCTGATCAGACCATTGTTGTCGTGCTTGTCACCGTTGTCACCGCGACTGTAATAGGTCTTCCATACTTTTTCGCGCAGTGGCCGGTTTGCCGAGTAGGTTAAGAAAGGATCCATGGACGAGCGGGTATTGGTCACTGCCCACTGACCAGGTTTACCGAGCTCCTTGGCAGCGCCGGCCATCGCGGTAATGAGACTCTCGGGCAAACCGGCCAGCGACTGCTGATCTTCGATCCAGGTTACGTAATTCTGCTCGTCGGCCAAAACGTTCTGGCTAAAGTCGGTGAACAAACTGGCCAAGCGGGTGTTAATTTTCGACAGTCGCAGTTTGTCTTCCGCGTTGAGCCTCGCGCCTTGGCGTACAAACTGCTTGTAGCGTTCTTCAGTCAAGCGCTGTTGGATCGGGTTCAATCGCTTGTATTCGTCGCTGTTGTAGACCGACTCGATGCGGGCAAACAGTTTGACGTTTTGAATGACTTTGTCTTCGTGTTCAGACAGTTTGGGCATGACGACGCGTTCGATGTCTGGTACCGGACCCACATTTAAGTTGGATGTGTAGACGCCGAAAAGTGTATTCAGCCGATCGAGCGTCCGACCCGCGGATTCGAGAGCGACAATCGTGTTTTCGAATGTAGGGGCCGCAGGTTGGCTGGCAATTTTCTCAATGTCTGCTTGAGCCTCTGCGATGGCCAGGTCGAAGGCTGGTACGAAATTCTCTGTCCGCACCAAATGCCATGGGGGGACGCCACCGTAAGGGCCTAACCAAGGGGCAAGCAATTCTGTGGGCATGGTCTGCTGGTCCGCTTTTTTCTCTTGGGAATAATTGGTGCTAGGCTGGGTCGCGACTAGACAACCTAGTGCAAGCAAAATGGTTAGAAGCGAGCGTTGCGTAGGGAGCATTTGAATAAACGCTTTCTTGAATTTTTTGACATCAACATGGCGGTCGCGAGCGGTCAGTGCGCGGGCTTTTAAGCATACCCCGGTCGCGCAACCGATGGTAGGCGGTGGCAATCAAGGTAAGTGTAGGTTGGCTAAAGTGGCCAGTTTTTGCCGAGGGATTGCTGCTGAATTTCGGTTAACTGCTGTATTCCAGATTTGGCAAGCTTGAGCATCATCGCCAACTGTTCGTCGTCAAACGCGTACTCCTCGCCAGTACCCTGAATCTCGACGAATTTTTTGCGGCCAGTCATGACTACGTTCATGTCGACATCCGCTGCGGAATCGCGAATGTAATCCAAGTCCAAGGTGGCTTTGCCATCGACGATCCCTACGCTAATGGCCGCTACACTATCACGAATGGGATGGTCACTGGCCGGCGTTTTTCCAAACTCGACCGCCAACGCATCGACCAGCGCGATGAAGCCCCCAGTAATGCTGGCAGTCCTGGTGCCTCCGTCTGCTTGCAAAACATCGCAGTCGACCGTCACCATGCGTTCGCCGAGTCGTTCAAGATCAACGACGGCACGCAGGCTGCGACCAATCAGCCGCTGGATCTCGGTCGTGCGGCCATCGATCTTTCCGCCGCGGTCGCGACCTTTCCGCTTATTGGTGCTGTGCGGCAGCATGCTGTACTCGGCCGTCACCCAGCCTTTGCCGGAACCTGCCA
>JBBQRC010000372.1:0-5729 GCA_038215215.1 Pirellulales bacterium | reverse complement strand
CTCTGGTCCCAAACCAGATGCGCTAGCCAGGCTGCGCCACACCCCGAACGATCATGGTTGTAGTCGATCTCGCGATATATGACAATCCGGCTCGTGCTAGGTTCGACAGTGAAATGAATGTTTTTTGGTTTTTCATCATGACTTATCCATACTGCCAGTTTTGCTTTCAATAGCAGACGAGTGAGTTTTGCCTCACAAACGGGCCAAATCGATACTTTCCTCGGCGACGCTCAAGATGGCAGCGGTCAAGGGATGAGAGCGGGACGCAAAATCGGCACTTACCTGCGCCTGCATGCGCGCCTGGAATTCAGCGTCGCAATCGTGGGACCATAGTATCAAGAAATCGCGATTGGGAATGGCGGCAAAAAAGGGGGTACCAAGCTTTTCGATGGCGAATTGCCGCAGCTCCGGAAGTAGGATACGAGCCGCATCGTAGCCATCTTGAGTCTGTAACGCGATGAAAGGAGGCGGACCTTCATAAAAGGCGATCTCCATGCCTCGAGAGGCTGCCTTCAAATTCTCACAGGCTACCTCGTATAAGTCGATCGGCGAAATCTGCCAGTTCTTCAAGTCCTCCTGTCGCACATAAGCGTAACCGCTGTCAGAATCAATAACCACGCTGACGAGAACCGAATCGAGAAAGGGGTAGGAAACGCTGAGCGCATTACGACTGAATTCGGCCGGCATTAACTGCAAACGCAAGCGCGGTTGGGCTGTCGACCAGTCTTGGGGAAGCATTTGCTTTCCAAAATCCGCCGCGTTGATCACCCGCGCGAAATGGGTTAAGATCCGGTCGCGCAACTGCTCGTCGTTTGCCCCTGCAAAGGTAATATCAGTGTGCAGGTTGCGCAAGCCAAATTCGACATCCCGCCAGCAAATGATCTGCGGCTGATCGCCACACAGGAACTCCTCCTGCGGAAACTGCTCGCGCAAAATAGCTAATACTCGCCGGCGAAAGCCTTCCTCGTCCACACAAGGACTCCTTAGGCAAAAGAGTTTTACGACACACTCTATTTCGATTCATGCAAACGAATATCCTTGTACTCAGCCCACATCGGCTTACCCGCATGGAGCTGCAATGCCAACACTCCCTGGCTGAGCGATAGCTCGGAATCGTTATCGGTAAAGTCAAGAATCAGTCTGCCATTGAGGAAGTGCTTGATGTTGTTGCCGCGAGCAATGATTACAACATCATTCCATTGATCCAGTTTCATCAGCTTTTCGAATTCGGCAGCGTCTATTAACTGCGATTCCACTACTTTCTTACCGTTGGTCCAGTTGGCCTTCTCGCCAACAAAGCAAAGCCGCCCACGTTTGCCCCCTTCGTCGTAGATGAAGCCAGACACATCAGGGAGCTTATTTTGGTTGCGTATTTCATGCTGGTAGCCGCGCACGACCCATTGGTTCTTCACATTCCCTTCGGTGATGTGTTTGGAGCGATACTGAATGCCAGAGTTATTGGTCGCGTTGCAACGAAAGGACAGTCGCAATTCAAAGTCCTTAAGCGTGCCGTCTTTCCAAATGATGAATGTATTGCCTTGGGCTGGAACTTCGGGGGTCGTCTCACCGTGAATAACGCCATCACGAACACTCCACAAGCGTGTGTCGCCATTCCACCCCGAAAGATCCTTACCATTGAACAGCGACTTCATCCCTTCCGCTTCGGTAGGTGCTGACTGCTGACCAAGGACGGGTGCAAAAGTGGCCAACGATAACAGGGCGAACAAAGCAATTCTCATGATGTCTCCGCGAGAGGTTAGGGCGGTGAAGGGGGAGCGTCGTTTGAACATTTTAGTCTAAGACTACCGTATTCTAGCCGTTTCTGCCGCAGAATGAAATTAGTTTCGTCCAATGAAAAAGGCCGAGTAGTGATGACTACTCGGCCCTGGAATCCGTCACGCGTTCGCGTTGGCAGAATGATTAGGTGGTCGGGGTGCTAGGGGCAGCGTCCGGTGTTGGAACTGCAGGAGCCGCAGGCGCTGTGGCTGCAGGAGCCGCTGGCGCTGTGTTTGCAGGAGCAGGTGGTGCTGCCTGGGGAGCGCTGCTTTCCATGATGACGCCGCTGTTCATCGTGGTGCTGCAATTTGGGCAGTTCGAAACGGCTCCGCCGTAAACAGTTCCGCAACCGCCGCAGTCGGTGGAGACCATGGTCGCATTGCAACCGCCACAGCTGGTTGGTGCTGGTGCACAGCAGGTTGGCGCTGGTGCACAGCAGGTTGGTGCTGGCTCACAGCAGCTCGACTTGGTAGCACAACCGCGTGAACGCTTCTTGCCAAACAAACCGGCTTGAGCATCTGCAGCAGAGGCCAGGACAACGGCACAAACTGCAACGGCGGCGATTAAAATCTTACGCATGGGAGAATCTCCGGAAGGAACTTGGTTTGGGGGGATCAACCTACTTCAGTCAATCCACCTCAACACTGACTTTCTGACGAACAAAACCAGCTTTCAACTCTAACGAATAACCGAATTTTTCGGATAAAAAAGGCTACGTAGAATATGAGAGCTGGACATTAAGCCTAGTGATGAAATACCGAATGTCAACGGGTACACAGAGCCACACCCGCCAACGGCGTTGAGGAAACCGCATTTTCGACCAAAAAGTGACTGCAAATTCTTCCTATTCAACGTGTTTTACCTAGGTTTAATATTGGGCACAAGAAAACGTCATTTATAAGTCGATGCTAGCAAGGGGAGATTTCGGGTTGGGGGATTTTTCACGTTGCGGTAAAAAGTTGACAAAATGTCAGATAGGATGTTTGCAGGGAAACGGATTCTACTCACCGGTGCCAGTAGTGGGATTGGTTGGTATTTGGCGTCAGAATTAATGCGAGCTGGGGCGAGTGTCGTGGCCACCTCACGGCGTGAGGATCGGCTTCGCCAACTCAGGCTAGCATTTGGAAATCCTCGCAAATTGATAGCGCTTCCGGGGGACATTGCCGATCCGCAGCACCGTCAGGCACTGATTGACACGGCGGTTGATCAATGGGGCGGCATCGATATGGTTTTCAACAATGCAGGTATCGGGGCGGTGGGTGCATTTGCTACGGCCACCCCGGAGCGACTACGTAGGATCTTTGAGGTCGATTTTTTTGCGGTCACTGAATTGACGCGCTTGGCTATCCCTCATTTGCAGCGTGGTGTCCGTCCTGCAATTTGTGTGGTGAGTTCGGTGCTCGCGCATCGCGGCGTGCCCAGGAAAAGCGAGTATTGTGCTGCAAAGTTTGCATTGCGTGGTTGGACCGAATCATTGAGGTTGGAGTTAAAGCCGGCCGGTATTAAAGTGGTGACAATCTCGCCGTCGACCACTGGCAGCGAATTCTTCGATTCGATGCTGGAATCGGAGCCGGTCGAGAATCCATTTCGCTTTGGCGTGCAATCGGCGGAGAAAGTCGCGCAGGCGATCATGAAAGCTGTACGTCTCGGCCGTCGAGAATCCATCCTGTCACCTGGAGGTAGAGCTCTGGTGTGGCTTAGTCGGCTTGCACCGGGACTGATGGACCGGCTGATAATGCAATTCAGCGGGTCATGAGACCAGTCGAGTGTGCCGCGTTTCGAGCGATGCCAGGCCCGCAACGCTCACCGGCTGATCTCTGTGTTGGCCTACGGTAAGCTCATCCAAATAACGCCGCTTCAGCCAATTTTGCATACTTAAAAAAAATGCCCATTGCGCTGGAGTGCAATGGGCATGCGTGAGTTTTCAACTAGTAACGTGTGCCGTTATTAGTACATGTCGTGGTCACCGCCGTGACCCTTGGCACCTTTATCTGCCTTGGGCTTTTCGGCGATCAACGCGTCGCTAGTTAGTAGCAAAGTCGCCACGCTGGCCGCGTTAGCGAGAGCGGTGCGGGTTACCTTGGTGGGGTCGATTACACCGGCTTTGACCAGGTCTTCGTAGACATCCGTCAAAGCGTTGTAGCCCATGTTGCCCTTCAGATCACCCACTTTTTCGCACACGATGCCACCATCTTTACCCGCGTTTTCGCTGATCATGCTCAGTGGTGCGCGGCAAGAGCGGATGACGATGTTGTAACCCACAACTTCATCGTGGGTCAGGCTCTCGGCTGGCTTGACGCTCGCGCTGGCACGAAGTAACGCTACGCCACCGCCTGGGAGAATGCCTTCTTCGACGGCTGCACGGGTTGCGTGCAGAGCGTCTTCGACGCGTGCCTTCTTCTCTTTCATTTCGCTTTCCGTGGCGGCACCCACGTTGACTTTGGCCACACCACCAGCCAATTTAGCGAGCCGCTCGTCAAGCTTCTCACGATCGTAATCGCTAGAGGTATTCTCGATCTCACGGCGGATCTGATCGATGCGCGACTTGATATCTGAGCTCTTGCCAGCCCCTTCAATGATCGTGCAATTGTCTTTGTCGATAATCACTTTCTTCGCACGGCCCAGTTCGGCCAATGTGACCGACTCCAGCTTAGTGCCCAAGGCTTCGAAAATGGCCAAACCACCGGTGAGAATGGCAATATCTTCCATCATGGCCTTGCGGCGATCGCCGTAGCCAGGCGCCTTGACGGCCGCGATGTTCAGGGTACCGCGGAGGCGATTGATGACCAGAGTCGCCAAAGCTTCGCCGTCAACGTCTTCAGCGATGATCAACAGCGGCTTGCCCTGCTGAACCACTGCTTCGAGAACCGGCACGAGGTCCTTGATGCTGGAAATCTTCTTTTCGAATACCAGGATGTATGGCTCTTCGAGAACAGCTTCCATGCTGGTCATATCGGTTACGAAATAAGGCGAAAGGTATCCGCGATCGAACTGCATTCCTTCGACGAATTCAAGTTCGGTGTGCAGGCTCTTTCCTTCATCCACCGTGACGACGCCGTCCTTGCCTACCTTTTCCATCGCATCTGCGAGGAGGTTACCGATCTCACGGTCATTATTGGCGGCGATCGTGGCCACGTTAGCCATTTCGCTCTTCTCGCGAATCTTGATCGACATCTTCTGCAGCTTCTCTGTGATGTCGGCGACGGCCTTCTCAATTCCGCTCTTCATTTGAATTGGATTCACGCCGGCAACCACCGACTTCAACCCTTCGTTGAAAATGGCTTCAGCCATCACGGTAGCGGTGGTCGTACCATCGCCAGCCACGTCACTGGTCTTGCTGGCCACTTCCCGAACCATCCGAGCACCCATGTTCTCGTAGACGTCTTCGAGATCGATTTCTTTGGCCACAGTCACACCGTCTTTGGTTACGGTTGGACTACCGAAACTCTTTTGCAGAATTACGTTGCGTCCCTTCGGTCCCAAGGTGACCTTGACCGCACGGGCCAACTTGGAAACACCGCGGCGAATTGCTTCGCGGGCTTCCTGATCAAATGCAATCATCTTTGCCATGTGTTCAAACTCCTAACCACTTTACTGCTTAAATAATTCAAGTTGGAAACTTCGAAGTGCCGTTCGTAGCCAAACTTCGAAAGCAATCCATTTTTCAGTGCGATACAACCCGGCACTTGCCGGTGCCGGGGACTACTCCAGCACAGCGAGGACTTCGCCTTCGCTCATCAGCACAAATTCTTCGTCACCAATTTCGATGTTTTCGCCAGCGTAGCTTGTAAAGAGCACGCGATCGCCAGCCTTGACCTGCATTGGGCCACGAGTGCCATCGTCCAGCAGTTTACCGTCACCGACACTGACGATGTTACAGAGAGTTTGATTATCCTTGTCGCTATCGGTAATGAATATCCCGCCTTGCGTACGGTCAAGCGAAACTTCTCGAT
>JBBQRC010000371.1:0-5734 GCA_038215215.1 Pirellulales bacterium | reverse complement strand
TCTAGTGGAGCATTATCCGCTAGTTTGACTTTGATGATCCAACCATCACCAAAAGGGTCTTGACCAAGTTGGTCCAGTTTATCGACCAGTTCCGAGTGAACGGCAATAACTTCGCCGCTGACCGGGCTATAGAGCGGGCTGACCGCCTTCACGGATTCGACTTCACCAAACTCTTCACCCGCTATGACCGACTGTCCCACCTTGGGCAAGGCCATGTAAACCAAGTCGGTCAATTGCTCAATCGCAAAATCGGTGATTCCTACCACTCCAATTTTCTGCCCTCCTTCGTCGACGACGCCAACCCATTCGTGTGACGGATTGTATCTGAGTTCCTCTGGATTCATCCCAACTCTCCGGTGTAATGACTGACAACTAGTTTGAGTAAAAATGCGACCGACCAGCGCCGCTTGACTTCTAGCCGCAGATTCCCTGCGGCTCAAGTACGTTTGTAAAAGGGGAGCGGAGCGAGCGTAGCACTAACCATCGCGCCGCGGATGTCGACATCAAGTCGGGTTCCCGGGCTAGAGACTGCGGACGCGACATAAGCCATCGAAATCGGGGCCTCCAGCGTCGGCGAAAAGCTTCCGCTGGTGACTTCGCCGACTTGCCGGCGGTCCGCGTCCAGGACCGCAGCCCCCTCGCGTGCTGCCCGTCGCCCTTCGAGCCTGAGGCCAACTCGTTTTACTGGTGACTCCATTTGGCTGAGCACTTGCAACGCAGCGGATCCGAGGAAACTGCGCTCACCCAAGTTCACCGCAAATCCGAGCCCTGCCTGAAACGGGTTGGTATTCTCATTCAGTTCATGACCGTAAAGAGGCATGCCAGCCTCCAGCCGCAGCGTATCGCGAGCCCCCAAGCCTACAGGTGAAATGCCCTCCGCTCTGCCAGCCAGCATCAGATTCTCCCACACGCGAGATGCATCCTCAGCTTTGACGACCAGTTCAAACCCGTCTTCGCCAGTGTAACCAGTGCGGGTGACGATGCAGGGCTTGCCCATCTGCTCGGTTACCAAGCCACGGTAGTACTTGAGTTTGGCGATCGCCACTGGCAAGATTCGCCCGGCGATTTCAACCGCCTTGGGCCCTTGAATGGCAATCATCGCCGTCGTGTCCGTGGCGTCATGAAACGCAACATCGGGGAAATCCGCCAAATGAGGTTGGATCCATTTGAGTATTTTTGCCCGATTGCCGGCGTTTACCACAAGCAGGAAAAACTGTCGACCGCTGCGACTCTCTAAACAGGCGACCAAAACGTCATCAAGAATCCCACCCTCTTCATTGCACATCAACGAGTAGCGCACCATGCCGGTTTGGAGATCGGTAACGCGGCGCGTTAATAGGTGATCCAGCAATTGATCAGCACGCCCCCCTTCGAAACGCAGCCGTCCCATATGAGAAATATCGAACAGCCCGGCTGCGGTACGGGTGGCTTTATGTTCGGCCACGATCGAGGAGTATTGAATCGGCATCTGGTAGCCCGCGAACTCTGCGGTGCGAGCCCCATGGCTAAGGTGCCAAGCCGTGAGCGGTGTGGTGGCGAGGGTGGTGTTCATGTGCGCGAACTTTCAACAAACCAACTAATGTATAAACCCAGCCTGCTTTCCGGCTCGGCGGGCCGCTGCAAGGTTCGACCGGGAATTTCAGGCGCGGCACGGTACGGCTCACCCCAAGAAACTGCTTTTCAACGATCATGTCGGACGTCAAGGATCACGTCGCGTGCCAAATTTGCCAATCCTCCAGACTTGTTGCCAAATCGCTGACAACCGGAGCGACACCCAAGCTCACCGCTTTTGACTCGCCCATTGTAGCCGCTTGCCCACCTGCGGGTAGAGTGCGGTGACGCCGAGTGCCTCGATTCCCAGGCTGGTACTTCAGTGCTGGCGCAGGTGACGCAACCGCAAGAACCGTGGCGGGGGCGGTGCGCGACGAGGCGGCTGATCGCTATCCCAACATTTTGGCAAACAAGGTCAATTCGTCCTCCGAGTAGTCAACGATACCAATGCGCCCGCGCCATACTGACTCTGGCTGGGGTAGCTCAAGAGCATCAGGCACGAACAATGCAACATCCAAGTCCCTGCGTTCGTCGTAAGCACTTAGCCATCTGCCGTGAACATCGGGTCGATAGGTGGACTCACCAAACTCTTCCCGATCCATTTCTTCTCCGATGGAAAGCGAGAGCGTAAACTCATGTTCGCGAATCGCTCCGAGCACAAGTTGCAGGCGTTCTCTGTCGCGCGAATCTTCCAACTGTTTCAAAACCTGGTCAAACCATTCGTCCTCATCACTGCGAGTCTGTAGATCGCTACTGACGGTTTCCATCGAATTGTCGGGCGCGACCTTACCTCCAATGGCCGCACCGTGTCTATCTGCGCCGTGTCTCTCCACACCGTGTCTATCTGCAGTGGGAGTGACCACTAAAGTAATTGTCTCCGTCCAATCGGGCCAACGCGGAATATCGATCCGAAACACAACCGACCAAGTGATTTCGTTATCGGACAACTTCATCGACGGTGCCGCATGGCGGGGTATCTGGAAAGCCACGTCAAAGCTCTGCAGTTGACCTGCCGGCAACAGTCCCTCGCCAATCAGGGCTTCGGTTTGTTTCAACAACTCATGAGTGTGGGTGGTACGATTGCTCCCAGAGCCAGAAACGCACTTCTCGACGCAGCTAACTGTGTAGCTCACA
Source organism: Pirellulales bacterium (assembly GCA_038215215.1). Lineage (GTDB taxonomy): Bacteria > Planctomycetota > Planctomycetia > Pirellulales > Pirellulaceae > Aureliella. The sequence continues at coordinate 3,049 of JBBQRC010000371.1, read as the reverse complement.
CCATTCACCTTAACACTTCGCTTGGGAGTAAAACTCAGGTGCGCTTTCAATTTTTCACCAGCCTGCAATCGCTTGGGCTCGACATCACATTTCACAGAACCGGTCAACTGCTTTGGTAAGAAGAATTTGAAAAACCAAACCAACCCGGCGATGATGAGTAGAAAGGGAATAAGCCAAATGAAAGCCAGACCAAATGCCAAACCGAAAATGGCTAGCAGCACGTAAATAATGACTTTGGCGCCGCCGGCCTTTGGCTGCCGAACAGGTTGCAAATCGTCCGGCGTGGTGGTGGCCATGACGGGAAATTCTTTCTCTACCCGCGGATCAGTCTTCCAAGCTAGTTTGGCCCGCGCCACCACGCAGTGGCTAACGTTGATGTAAGTTCCATAGTAGGTCGGCGGCCACGGAGCGACCTTTAATTTGAACGGATAACGGTACTCTTGGCCTGCATGCCATGCACCTTGATAGGCGACCACCAGTTCGCCAAGACCGTGATCTAGATTGCCGCGCCCGTGAGTCGACCAGGCCGTTGAGATCTCCAACCCTTTGCAGTTCGTGTCCTGCTGGCAATCAACAATAACGGTACCTGTTATCGTTTCCCCGCCGAGGCGAATCTGCTTGGGTTCATCCAGGTCTATCTTCAAATTGCAGGTGGCCATGGTGCGTGCTCCGCGACGCTTCGTTGAAAACAATCGTAAAGAAAATGTTCGATGTTTCTTACATTGGACCCGAATCGCTGCAACAGTTTTGCGGCCAACGCTGGGGCAATGAGCGGCAGGGACTGATCGTCGCTCAGCCGACTCGCCTCGATGCGGCGATTGAGAATTCTGGTTAAGGTCTCGGAAGTTTTGGGGCTCTCGACGTTCACTGTCGTGACCTCAAAACCGGCTCGCTGCAAACGCGATGTGAAATCGACGTGTGTCCCCAGGACCACCGGCCCGGCATGGCGGATTAACTGAATCTCTTGACGACGCCCCATCCGCTGGGCTTCGTCGATCAGGACCGGACGCGCGCGGGGTAGGGGAGGGGGAGTGCCCGCTTCCGGATAGTAGACGTAACTGGCCGCGGGTAAATGTCGTAGGAGAGCCAACAGGTGAGTTGTCTTGCCAAAACCACAATCGCCAACAAACTGCAGAGCACTCATCGAGCCCTCGAGTACTTTCAGCCAATCTTCGATCCGTTCGACAACCGCCAACTCGCCACGTTCCTCTCGGCTCAACTCGCCAAACGGATTACGACGCAAATTCCAACTGGCAAACGGTGATTCGAAGCTCATCCACATCCCAGCGGGACACTCGGGGGAATACTGCGGGCGGATGATACGGCGCAAGTCGTCAGTCATTTCGGGTCGTCAGTCATTTCGAGCCCGCCTTCGGATGCAGGATTTCAGAGCGCTGCATAAGTCTAGCTGTACCGCAGACGGCGCACAAACCAGCGTTGCCAGAATTCGCCGCCCGTTCGACTTGGCGGTTTGCACACGCATGGCAACCTAGGGAGCCTGAATCACCCATTGGAGGGCAGGATGACGAAGATCTGCAGGACCGGAATCCTTTCCGGCAGCCAGGGACTGCGGTACACTTATGACCAGGAAGCTGAGTTGGCTGAGAACCAACCGCGGTTCGCCAACCACTTGCCATGGCCTCAGGAATAGCGGTTAAGCGCACTTCTGTACTTCGGGATGAAACAGGCTTTCAGGGAATTTTCACGGAATATTGGACACGTGCAAAATGCGTAAGGGAACTCTCTTCGTTGGCGGCTCGTTCTTGGCCTTAGTGTTGTTCGGCGGCAGCCTCGTTGAAGCGCAAGAGAAGAACCAAAGGTCTCCATCTACCAAGGCTGCGGAGCAACCTGCCGGGGGCGGGGCGGGTGGCCAAGCATCGAATCGCCGGGCGATCGCTTTGTTTGCGGACGCCGCCAACTTTCAAAACAATGGAGTCTTTCCACTCGCCATCGACGAATGGAAAAAGCTGCTGCAGGAGTTCCCCAAAGATCCTTTGGCGAGCAAGGCCTGGCATTATCTCGGTGTATGCTACATGCAACTTGAGAAACCTGATTTTCAAGCCGCCCAAAGCGCTTTTACGGAGTCTCTCAGGGACGACAAGCTGGACATTCGCGAAGAGACTTTGATTCAATTGAGCTGGAGTTTGTTTTCGGCTGCGCGGGAAGAACAAGCTGGATCACCTGAACAAAAGGCCAAGTTGGAATTAGCCCAACAGCGATTAACACAGTTTCTCAAATCGTATTCGGAAGGGCCCTATGCTGATCAGGCGCTCTTTTACTTGGGAGAAATCGAATACACCTTAGGCGCCCGCGACAAAGCCATCCAGCATTACGAAGCGATGCTCAAGGCAAAGACTCTTGCCAAGTCTTCGCTACGGCCCGATGTGCAATACGCGTTGGGGGTCGCTTACGAGGAAGCGTCCCGAGTTACGGAGGCGGCGGGCATCTATCGCGAATTCTTAGCTGAGCACAAGGACCATCGCTTGAACAACGAAGTTCAGATGCGATTGGCGGATATCATGATCGCTCAGCAAAAATTCGCAGAAGCGACAAAGTTGCTAACTGTGTTATCTGCGGATAAGAATCCGCTGGCTGATTACGCATTACTGCGGCTGGGATATCTACTCAGCCAGCAAGATAAAGCCGATGAGGCATGCCAACAGTTTGATGCGTTGCTGACACGCTTCCCGGCCTCCAAGCATGCATCCGCAGCGATCATGTCGGCTGGACAAGCGATGTTTCGTGCGGGACGCTGGGATGATGCGGCGGCTCGATTTAAGAAGCTGTTGGCCGCGCCGGAGACCCGCTCGGCAGATGCCGTCCATTGGTTGGCGTTGACCCTTGCACGAGAAAACAAATCTGCCGAAGCATTACCGATTATCGAGGATGCGTTGACATGGGCGAAAGACTCCCCACTGCTCGTGGCGCTTCAAATGGATTATGCCGATGCGCTTTACGAACAACCCGACCAAGTTGACAAGGCGCGAAAAGCCTACGAATTGATCGCAACGGAGCATCCCGACGATCCGTTGGCTCCTCGCGCGGCCTA
>JBBQRC010000370.1:0-5743 GCA_038215215.1 Pirellulales bacterium | reverse complement strand
CGACCCGTCGGCAAGCCCGGGGTGAGACTTTGGGCTTTAGACTTTGGACGATAGGAATAAGTGTTTTGCATTTACCTACAGCCTAAGGTCTAAAGCCTAAAGCCTTTCCGAGCGACTCGTGTGGGATTTGAACCCGACCTGACTGGCTTGAAAGACCAGCGACCTCACCAGAAGTCGAACGAGCCGTGATGTTTCTATTCCGTCAGCGCGTACCTTCCACGCAGTTGTTCATTGCGAGTTTTTGCCTAAGCCGCTGGCACCAGCATTCAGTGGACTGGGAGGTGCTCGAACCCTCCTCTTCGGTTCTTCAGACCGACGCACTGAGTTTCAAAAACACGGGCGTCTCAGCTACCAGTCCATCTGATTGTTTACGTTGGAAATTGGCACGAAAAAACCCGGTGTTGCTCAGAGGCGACACCGGGTTAACCAACGTTGTCCGTTGACTTCAATCGGCCGAGTGTCACCTACGCTTAGGATGTCCTAAGTCAAAATTGCACGACGGCATATTCACGCCCGCTGGCGCGATGTCGCTCCTGCAACTTTGATAACGTTCGGTCAGTGTTGACCGTAGTGAGCTGGGCCGTATTGAAGTCATTTGTCCAGATCCGATAATTGCGATTGTTTTAGATTCCTGTCGCACGCCCATTCTTGCGTGCTCACAGATATAGACGCTAAGCTGATTCATTGGTTCGCAAGAAAAGCAGCTTTTACAAAAATAGAGACACCGCACTAAGCATCTCTATTCCATTAAACGCATAAGAATCTCGAAAGTACCTGTCGCCATGGAAGAAAATAGAAATTCGCCGACCGCCACATTTTTGGCAGCCAAGACATTTGCAGTCTCGGGCGCATCGCGAGATCGATCCAAGTACGGCAACAAAGTATTCCAAGCCCTCGTCGCTTCCGGCCGCACCGTATATCCGCTAAATCCCTCAGCACCCGAAGTCGAAGGTCATCAGGCTTTCCCATCAATCAGCGACCTCCCCGACGTCCCGGAGTCGCTTTCGGTCGTCACTCCGCCGCATGTAACACGCGAAATCATCCAGCAAGCCATCGCTGCTGGCGTAAAGAACATCTGGATGCAACCCGGCGCTGAAGATTCCCAATCCAGCCAGTTTGCACGCGAAGCTGGCATCAACGTAATTGACGACGGAAGTTGCGTGCTGGTAACTCTATCCATAGAAATGAACCGACCGTGACCACTTCCCGCAGTTCGGGTAGCATGTGTCAGAACGTCTGCATGCCAATCATTAAGACAGGAGTGCTAAGAGTGTCAGATACCGTCGAATCGCGGCTCGCGAAATTGGAGCGGGAATTCGCTCTTCTCAAAAAAAGTGTGCCACGTGACCGGTCCAACTGGATCTCTGAAATCTCAGGATTTTTTAGAGGAGATCCCGATTTTGCGGAGATAGTTCGTCTGGGCAAGGAAATGCGAGACGCCGAACAACCTGAGGAAGACTAGTCGTGTTTGTTTTCGATAAAGGCTACAGACCCAAGAGCGAGCGTGCAAAAAAGGCGTTATTGAAAGAACGTGATTGGCAGCCATTCATGAAGAATTTACCAATGTTTATCATCGCGGGTATGCCATCAGTTTTACCTAGCGACATGCAGACTGTTTTCAGACTGAACGAGGGTACGATCGCCCGAGTTCAATCTATTTCGTTTTTCCTAGTCTGCCTAATTGCCGCTACGCTTGCTGTTTGGCAGTTATGGAATTTTATTGCGAAGGACTCCAATTTGCTGCCAAGGATTTCATTCGCTCGTTCGTGCTGCATGGTTGTGTTGTGGGGATCGCTTTTCGTCATCGTACTGACGATGATCTCTGGTGCAAGAGAACTGTTGACTCCCGGCGCCTGGAAGAAGAATGGTTTTACGTACACGCTCGAAGAGCGTGACGGTTCGAGTGTAGAAATAAAAAAGTCCGCAGGAAATGATGGGAACAGAGAATCGACGGCCTTGTGTAGACAGAGCGCTCTCGCATTGGTCGCAGATACAAGTCCTAGGCGAACTTCAAAGCTGGATTCCGTTGCTTCCAGCGATTTCCATTCAGCTATCTCTCGCTCGAAATCGTTCAACGCCTCTAAGTAATACTTCTTGCGTGTTTCCGAGTTGGCTTGCTTGTCCGCCATTCCCCTGCGAATACTCCCTGCCGCGTGCAGTAGTTCAGCACGATGCACAATTCGGTCACAAATGCGATCACAATTCGGCCCGTAACAGCCAATAGCGAACGGTTTCCGCTGGTGTATCGCCCCCGGGTGGCCCCGGGACGGCCGAGCGAGTCTGCTTGAACCGTGACACTGCGTCCGACCGGATCCGAACGGGTGACGGCCCAACCGAGACGATTCGCCTGATAAGCAACTGTGCTGTCGTAGGTTGACCCTGAAACTGGATTGGGCTGAGCAACACAGAACAATTTCCCGTAAAAGGTACCTGACACCTTCGCGTTCAACCCATGCTCGACGTTCCGAAGCATGCCGATGGGAACGCAGGGCCATCAAATGTTGTGACACCCCGGAGTGACAGATCCCAAGAACGTCCTGCAAAGAATTTACATCACGTTCCGCATCCTGCAACTCCTCGACAATTCGGATGCGGATCGGATGCGACAGAACACCCAAGCAATTTCCGAGTTATTTGGGCAAAGGCTGCTGCGTCGCGGTCAGACTTGATCTTCGGTTTTCAGTCTAAGTTTCTGTTCAATTTGCTCGCATGGCTTTCATAAACCCGCCGAGTCCTTCAGTCTCGCTTGAGCTGGACGCACCCAATTTGCCGAATCATCGGGAAGAGAAAATCCGAATTCGATCGACAGTTCTGGGAGCGTTGCTCCACTAAAACGTCTGCAAACGTAAGCCGCTAAGTCACGTGTTACTGTAAGGGATGTTGCGGTTCGAACAGCGACCAGTTAAACAGCAGCATAAACGCTCACCGCTGATGCCTATGCCTCGAGCACCCCGGGTTACGCTGTTGCTCGCCCAGAGGCTCGCAACGACTCACCCGGGGCTAACATTTGCCGCCACGCTGTGGCTGGTCAATCAGGTTGGGCGAACAGACAGCAGCCCATCAATTGATGGACAGCGTTGGATGGACTGCCGAACGACAAAGCGAACCCGTTCCCAGCCAGCTCGCCCATTTCTAGTTGACAATAAAGTGTGTCGCAACGGACGCTGAATGAGAATTGCCAGGTAATTGCGACCGAGCTATACTTGATTAGTACACTCGATGGTGTAGGTTTAAAGTTTGCGTGTGAACGTTTACGTTTGAGACATTCTCCCCCAATTGTCGGATTTCATGATTTCCAAGACTGCTGAGTACGCCCTTCGAGCCATCGCCTGTTTGTGCGGCAGTGGCGGTGTGGCGATTTCTGCCGACGCGCTGGCCGAACAAACCAAGGTGCCGCGTCGCTACTTGACGCGTGTGCTGCAAGATTTGTGTGCCGCGGGTCTTGTGCAGTCTCGGCCCGGGCCTGGCGGAGGTTATGAATTGATCGCCTCACCCAAACAACTCACCATCCTCGACGTCGTTAACACAGTGGAACCGATCGAGCGAATCAAGCAGTGCCCGCTGGGATTGAAAAGCCATACGACACTTTGCCCACTGCACGCGGCACTCGATTGTGCCTATGCAGCTACTGAAAAGGCCTTCGCGAGTGTCACGATCCAAGAGCTCGTCAACTCGACCAGCCCGATCCTCCCACTGTGTGATAGTAACTCATGATGGATCTTGCCTCAGAGCCCCAGTCTATTACCGGATATCACACCGACGATGACGGACACTGGGTCGCACAACTCGCTTGCGGGCACAATCAACACGTTCGCCACGATCCACCGCTCGTGCGACGTGACTGGGTACAGACGCGCGAAGGTCGACAATCCATGATCGGTTTTCAACTCGGATGCAAGAAATGCGTCGAACGAGCTCCTTTTGATGAACGACCAGAGGTTGTCACATGATGCGCTACGCTGTTTTACTTACCGCAGTGTTGTTTTGCTGCGCCGCTTGGTTGTTGGCCGCTGACGACCAAGACCAATCGCCCAGCCAAACCATCTTGCCAGCTTGCAACGCAACCGAGGCACGAGTTTGTCCAATCGAATCACGCTCACTGCGGCTGGCTCGATTAATTCCACGGTCCTCAAGTCACGTTCGCCTGCGGCGTAACACTGGCGATTGCCTTGGCGGCGTTACTACTGGCTGTCCGCGCGGATCGCTGTAGCATTATTAGGTAGAGCGTCGGCAACACGATCAATGACAGCAGCGTCGATGACGCGAGTCCACCAACGATGACGATCGCCATTGGATGCTCTATCTCGTGACCCGGAACGTTGCCGCTGATGATCAACGGTACTATTGCAAATGCGGTAGTTCCGGCCGTCATCAAGATCGGTGCCAAGCGTTCGATGGACCCAGCAACGATCAAATTCGCATCGAGCGTTTGCCCCTCGTCTTGCAGACGCTCGAAGTTACTGATGAGCAATATTCCATTGCGAACCGCGATCCCGAATACGGTTATGAAGCCAACGAGTGACCCGAGAGAGAGGTCACCGCCGCTGAGCATGACAGACAGAATTCCACCGACGCAAGAAAGCGGTACGCAAAGCATGACAAGTAAGCTGAGCCTCAAACTTTTGAAATTGACGTACAGCAAGAGTAAGACTCCAATCAGCGATAAACTGCTAAGCCAGACTAATCGTGATTGTGACTGGGCCTTGGCCGCAAATTCGCCCGCAAACTCAAAATGATAACCGGTTGGCAATTTTACATGATCTTGTAATCGCTGCTGAATCTCCGCCATGACCGACTCCACATCGCGACCTTCGGCGTTGCAGGTTACCAACAATCGTCGCCTTCCTTGTTCGCGGTTGATCATATTGGGCGCCGCCATGATGTCGATCGTGGCCAGCTCATCGAGCGGTACTGGGTGTCCGAAAGGTGTGTCGATTAACACATCGCCCAGTGCGCGAGGATCGTCGCGCAATTCCGGCGCGCCACGCACGACCAGATCCAAGACACGATCCGAATCATAGAGCTGGCCGACCTTGGTACCTCGCAGCAAAGTCTGCACAGCCGCATTAACATTACCGACCGACAGGCCGTACTGCGAAGTTTGCTCAGGTCTCAACAACACATCGAGTTGGGGAATCTCTACGAGTTGTTCTACTCGCAAATCCTTGACTCCCTTGATATTCGTGATCGCGAGCGCCGTATCATCGGCATGTTGTCGTAGCACGTTTAAGTCTGGTCCGACCAATCGCACCAACAGATCAGCAGTGCTGCCGGTAAGGACTTCGTCAATTCGCTCGCGCAAAAACTGCTTGGTCTGAAATGCATAGCCAGGTGTGCGCTCAGTCACTTCACGAATCTCGTTCAGGACTTCATCGTAGTCGGCATCTTCGGTTAAGCTAACCCAGACCTCGCTAATGTTGGTTCCCCAAGTGTCTTCAGAGAGATTGGCACGACCGATTTGCTGAGCCACCGATCGCACGCCTGGGATTGCGAGCAGTTCCTTGGCAAGCTGCTTGCCGGAGCGTTCCGATTCAGCCAATGAACTATCTGGTTTGCCTGCCATAAAGATGACGAAATTGGATTCGCGAAAGTCCGGCAAAAATTCGCCTCCGAGAAATGGAACAGCACACATCGCGCACACAAGACTCGCGAGTGCACCACCAGCCACGATCCCAGGATGACGCAGGCATCTCGGCAGCAGCCAACTGTAGACTGCGTTACAGAGCCGCACCAACCATGGCTC
>JBBQRC010000369.1:0-5792 GCA_038215215.1 Pirellulales bacterium | reverse complement strand
CTGTAAGACTTCCGATATTCCTGCCGACGGAAAACTGAGTGTTGAAGTAGGGGAAAAGTTTATCGTTGTGGTGCGCATCGACGGGGAGTACTTTTGTCTCGATGACATTTGCACCCATGACGGCGGCACGCTTGGCGATGGGCGAATCGAAGACCATTGCTTGGTCTGTCCGCGGCACGGCGCCAAGTTTGATGTCCGCAATGGCGATGCTGTAGAGATGCCCGCAACGGAGCCTACTGGCAGCTACAAAGTCCGCATCGACGGCGACCAAGTCCTCGTACGTCTGCACGACTAGAGCCTGTCGCCAGGGACACTTTTCAGACAATCCGCGTCGTCGTTGCGAGCGTTATTGACACGTCGATCGACTGCCTGGAACTCAAAAAACTCCTCGGCAGCCTGTCCCAAAAGCTGTTCGGCCTCCCGTGCTGACACCTTGGCATCCAGCCACGCGAGTAAAGATTCGCCGGTCAAGAGTACCGGCATGCGGTCATGGACCTCCGCAAGTTTTGAATTGGCTGAAGTCGTCACCACCGTGCAACTCTTGGTAGGCTGCCCGGTGGCGCGGGTGTTGGCCTCCCATAATCCGGCCAACGCAAAGGGGTGTCCGTCCGCCGCGTGAATCCAATATGGTTGTTTCTGCTTGTCAATCAACTTCCACTCGTAGTAACCGTCGGCGATCACCGCACAGCGACGCTTTTGCAGTGGACCTGTAAACGATCGTTTTTCAGTAATTGTTTCTGCACGGGCGTTGATCATGCGGTTACCGATTGACAGATCTTCGGCCCAGCTTGGCACTAGCCCCCAGCGAAAATAGTCGGTGAACCGCTCGTCACTTTCACAATTGACGGCCATCGCCACAATATTCTGCGTGGGGGCGATGTTATAACGAGGAGTCCAATGGGCCATGACCACGTCGAGATCGAGCAAGGGTAACAACAACTGTCCCCATTGGTCCGGCGGAGTTTTTAGCGTCAAGCGTCCACACATCTGAATTCTCGCGCGAGAGGTCTTTATCCCATTGGGGACACTATATACCGGGAACGCTACAGAAATGACTAACATTGTTGAGGTCACGACGACGGTTGGCTCGCAGTCCGCTGCCCAGGAGCTTGCGAGACAAATTATAACGGCTCGACTGGCCGCGTGCGTGCAGATTGATGGTCCTGTCCAAAGCGTCTATCGCTGGCAAGGTGAAATCTGCGAGTCGCAGGAGTGGCGCTGCACGCTGAAGACGCTAGCCGCGTTAACACAACCTGTTGTCGAAGCCATCGGCACGCATCATCCGTATGACGTACCCGAAATTTTGGTTCTGCCCGTCGCCTCTAGCTCGCCCGCTTATGCCCAGTGGCTGGCCGAACAAGTGGTTGGAGCTGACCATGGGTAATCGACTATCCGAACTGCAGTTGCATCTGCTGGCGGCGCCATCGCGATTGGCTGGTCTGGATGGCCAGCAGCGGCAACTGGCGCTATCGCAACTCACACCGCAGGAAATGAGCCAGCAGTTGATGCAAGTCACTTTCGAAGCTGTCGCCGAGCAATTGCAGCAGCTCGAGCGGCTGTTCTTTGAAATGGATGGCTCGTTTGTATGGACCGGCGAAGCACAAACACAGGCCAACGCACCGGCGGTCCGCTGGCAGCTAGACGGCATGTTGTACGACGTGGGTGGACGAGTGCAAAGAGTGGAACTCAAGGGTTGCTGCCCCCAAGCTAGCTGGCGTCAATTGCTGGGTACGCTCGCTTGGCCCGAACAATCGCTGGTGGCATATAACTTCACGCAGTCATGCTTCGTGGATATCGAGTCCGTCGAATAACATCCGCGGGTCTGTTAGGGTTGGGTCGCCAATGCGAAGAGCCCATTCACCAAACTTGCGTCAGATCGACGCTGACAGAATCTAAATAGCTGAGCGTCACCACTTCGCCATGTTCGCGTTGCGCGTAGCGACCGTCCGTTAACACGTACTGCTGCACCTGGTGTTCCAGTGGATCGGCGATCCAGTATTCCGGCACACCCACACGTTCGAAAAGACTGTATTTCAGCTCGCAATCGTTGCGTTCAGTTGACGGTGAAAGAATCTCGATGACGTGGTCGGGAACACCTTTGACCTTCGAGGGGGTGATGATACGATTTGCCTGCAACACAATCACTAGATCGGGCTGTACGATATCATGGTCGCTCAGTTGCACGTCGACGGGAGCATTCATGACGCTTCCTAAGCCGCGTAGTTCAATCTGTGGATAGAGTTGAAACTGAATCCTCCGCGACACGGCTTGATGATAAGTGCTGGGTGCGGGATTCATATAGTGGTCTCCATCGATCAATTCATGCCGATGACCGTCATCTGGGAAGCAAACGTAGTCGCGATAAGTTAATTTGCGGATGGAAGCTGACATAATATTTCACTCGACCCACGAAGTTTTCGACAGTTCCACTATTGTAACTGATCTCGCCACCCCCGAGGAGCAATCGCTGCCGTGTCGGACTTAATTGCCTCTGAGGACTTGAAGCACAATCGCGATGCCTGGAATCGCATGGCAGCAGCCGAACATGCGTTGACCCGAGCCGCCAAGGACGAAGAATTCCAAAATCCGCTTAAAGTGATCGATGCCTCGGGTTGGCTACCGGAGGGAATCAAGGGCTGGAATGTGTTATGTTTGGCCGCCGGCGGAGGTCGCCATGGGCCGCTGTATGCGGCAGCCGGCGCGCAAGTCACCGTCGTGGACCTGAGCCCAGTGATGCTGGAACAAGATCGCAGCGTGGCAGCAGCACGGCATCTACAATTGCGCACTATCGAAACGTCGATGGACAATCTATCGATGCTCAGCGATGGCGAGTTTGATTTGGTCATTCATCCGGTCAGCACTTGCTACTTGCCTCGCGTTGATCGTGTTTTTCAAGAAGTTGCACGCGTGACGCGGGGCGGCGGGTTGTATGTTAGTCAGCACAAGCAGCCGATTAACTTGCAGGCTTCACTGGAAACTTATACCGGCCAGTACGTAATCGAACACGCGTATTACGATCCGTCACCCGTGGGCTCGCCCATCAAGCCCAGTATGTTGCGCGAACCGCACACGCGCGAGTATGTACACAGTTGGTCTGAGCTGTTGGCTGGCATCTGCCGCAGCGGTTTTCATATTGAAGACGTCTCCGAGCCCAATCATGGCAAGCCTGAATCGCTGCCCGGCAGTTTCGCTCATCGCTGTTATTACATCGCCCCTTACCTTAGAATTAAGGCGCGGAAGCAAGGAAGTCAGGTAAGAAAACTAGTTTTGTGATGGCGCAGTCTACGCAGGATCTTCTTGCCAGGGGTTTTGCCAATCGCCCCATTGATCGAGGTACTGCTGATATGCGGGGTGATCAGCAGCCTGTGACTCGATTAGTTTCTTGGCGGCTTGCACACGCTGTTGTTCTTCATCCAACGTGATCTTGCCCATCAACATGGCTGTGCGCAGAAAGACGAAGTAAGTGTCGAGTACATCGCAGCGGCAGTACTCGTTGATCTCCGCAATCTTCCCTTGATCGTAGAGCGACTGAACCATATCGCCTTGAACATTCATCTTGCCAGGCTTGCCCAGTAAAGTAGCTGCGAGGTTCAATCCGCCGCGATACCAAGTGCTGCCAAAGTTCGTCAGGATCTCGTGCAGATCCAGGTGCGATTGGATGTTATAGCGGTTGCGATGCTGTTCGTACGAGCGCGCATCCAGATTGAACCAATGCGGCACAGCAACACCAAAACGAAAGGCCGCGTGTTCCATCAGTGGCAAGTCGAAGGTGCGACCATTAAAGGTCACCCAGGTTGGGCGTTCGTAAGCTTCCCAGCCTGTCCAAAAATGCCGCGTGATCACATGCGGTCGATGCAACGGTTGGTCGAGTGACACTACATCGATCAAACTCAAGTCAGCCCGCACTTTGGCGATGACCACTGCCACGGGAAGGTGATAGGTGTAGGGTATGAAGTCGCGGTTGGAGGTCATCAGCAGTTCCTGTCGGAACTTGGTGATCGCTTCGGCTGGCGATAGGCCCGCAGTCGCGTAACGCGTTTTGGCGATCAGTTCACCGTCCGCCACGCTCTCGACATCAAAAAGCAAAAATCGAACTTCCTGAGTCACCATCACCTCAAATCGCTACTGGATCGTAGGGCGTCGTCCCAAAATAAGTGACCGTTTGGATTTCCGCTCACCCTGCGATCTCCGCCGCTATTCTTGCTGCGTAGGTCGGGGCGAGGGAACGAGTGCGGTAACTTGTTTTGAGACGACGCCCAATTTAAAAAATGTCGCGCTTAGTATGGGCATTTCGGCCTCCGGCGACAAGTAACTTGGAGGGCCGCGAAATGGATTATAATCGAGACGCTGCTCCTCCCCTGCCCTGCCCCGCTTATCGAACCTCAAACTCCTAAGCCTCGCTTATGATCACTTTTGCTCGCTCGACTTCGTTGGCCCTGCTATTTACGTTGACCTTCACCGGCTCTCTGCCCGCTCAGCCAGATCTATTTCGCCGCGACAATTTGGTAGCCTGGTGCATCGTGCCATTTGATAGCGCCCATCGCACCCCCCAACAGCGCGCTGAGATGCTAGAGAAGCTTGGTATTCACCAGCTTGCATATGACTATCGTGCCGAACATATTCCTACGTTCGACGAAGAACTCGAGCAACTCAAGGCACACCATATCAGCCTACTCTCCTGGTGGTTTCCCACCGTGCTCAACGACGAAGCCAAGCTCATTCTGAGTGTGCTCAAGAAACACAATGTCAAAACACAGTTATGGGTCACTGGTGGCGGAGCGGCGACGAACTCGCCGGAGGAACAACGGGCGCGAGTCATGTCGGAGGCCCAACGCATTCGACCGATCGCCGAGGCAGCCGCGGAGATCGGCTGCTCCGTCGCACTCTACAACCACGGCGGCTGGTTTGGTGAACCCGAAAATCAATTGGCTGTCATTGAAGAATTAAAGCTCCCCAACGTAGGCATCGTCTACAACTTGCATCACGGACATGAACACCTGGATCGCTTCCGCGAGTTGCTAAAGCTGATGAAACCCCACCTCATGGCACTTAATTTGAACGGCATGATTCCCAAAGGAGATCAATTGGATCAGAAGATCATGCCACTTGGAGCGGGTACGCTCGACGTCACGTTACTCAAGGCGATTCGCGAAAGTGGCTATGATGGTCCGATCGGCATTCTCAATCATACCGAAAACGATGCCGAAGCGCGGTTGCGTGACAATCTCGATGGACTCGATTGGCTGCTGCCACAACTGGACGGACAGCCGGCAGGCGTCAAACCAACTTATCGATCCTGGTCGCCGCCGGTAAAACAAACCGCAACTCCGCTGAGACCAAGTGTCTCCCGGCTGGTTGATGGAAACGAGGCCTATCGTCAGCCACCCTTGACGATCGTGTGTGAGGCCAAACTCCGGCACAGTCAGGTGTATAATATCTTGGTGACCAGCGACACCAAGGCCAGCGGACTCCATTGGGAATTGTTCAGTCAAGCGGGCAATGGCGTGTTGGCCTGTTATCTGCCCGGGCATCACCCCAACTTGATCACCAGTTCAGCCAATGTTTGTGACGACCAACCCCATCGCTTTTGCCTGCTCTATGAACCACACCGGGTGCGTTTGTTTGTCGACCAGCAGCAGGTGGCGGACCAGGCCATTGAACGCACTGCCATGCCCGCAGTGCCAGGAAAGTTCGCCATCGGCCGCCTCGTCGAAGGCGGCTTGCAATGCTTTGGCGATATCGGCGCCGTCCAGCTCTATCGCGACATTGCCGATCCTCGCAGGCTGGCTGAT
>JBBQRC010000368.1:0-5796 GCA_038215215.1 Pirellulales bacterium | reverse complement strand
GACAACCGTTGTGGAAGTGAAGCTGTCGAGGCTAAAAGATCCATATTCGTAGACGCTTGTATCGAAGTCGTAGTGCTCGATAAAAAATACGTGGTCGTCTTCCCCTAACGGGTCCCAAGGATCAACGGAAGCAACGCCATCTCTGCTATTTGCGTAGGAGTAGGAGAATAGATGGACGAATCGGTAAACACTTTCGTCATAGTAGTAGCTGCTGATGTAGTCATAGTGGTAAGAGATACTCGGGAGATCGTAGTTAGTGAACAGAGTGTCCCCCCCAAGAGCAGTTCCCGCCGTAATGCCAGTGTCGGTCCTGGCGTCGATCGCGAAGTTACCGTCGAACCAATCGCCGCATTCGCCGTCGTATTCGCCGAATTTGTAGACCTGATCGGGGGCTGCGCCAACATCCAGAGTAATCTCTCCACGAATCGTATTCCCGATCCCCGCACTACCGTCGGTTTTCGTTCCGGTGAACTTGTAGGTCACTAGTTGCGCCTGCGCTTGTGCGGCCAATACCGCAGTAAGAGCTAGGACCATAATAGGCTTGAGAATGTGTTTCGTGGTGGTCATGCTGAGAGACTCCTGGGGTGATTGATCGACAGCGAGCCTGGCACCATGCACCATTCGGCTGCCAATCATGTTCAAAAAAGCTGGCAGTCGTACTCGCTGCAAAAATCGAGAAAGGTTCATTAATCTTTTCCAAACATTGCCCGCATAGATACGCGGCGGGACGGAATGCGGTGACGGCTTCAGCGTCGAGGATTGGTCAACATCTGCATTACAGTGTCGTTCCCAGTCGCTCTAGGACGACGGGTCTACATCTACATGCGAAAACCGACTGTGATCCGTCCCCGTAATTCTGAAGAATTTTCAGAACTTGTTTCCAACCCATCTGCCCTGCTGTACTTCTCCAAACATTGCTGTCTGGAAACCGACGCCTCGTTGATCTCCTCGGAAATGGAGTCGATCTCTGAGGGCGGTGGAGCGCGCCAACCACAGGCCCCGTAGTAAGCAAAGCCTCACACGGTGAAGCGATCATCGGCGACCGGTGGGTGGGACTGAGTGACACAAAGAGGTTTGACCGATTTGTTTTCGTCGAGTATCAAATCAAACGGATTTCCGGCGATAAATCATCATGGGGAAGGTTCGGACGCGTCGTCCCCAGTCGCATCCGCTTGCCCCGGCGGATCAATAACACTCACGAGTGATTCCGCTTCGCTGCGAAGTAGCTCCAGAGTCAACTTGCGATTCCACGCGACTGGGCTGGAAAGCTCCTGTGTAGACGCTTCGTTGGCGAGTCGCAAATGCTCTTTTGATGCGTCGCTGTTGCCAAGCGTGTGTTCGGTAAGGGCAAGAAAGTATTGGGTATAAGCTGGGGAGGTGTTGTCGTTTCCAACCACCGCGAGAGCTTGCTGAAGTTCGACTTTTGCCTCATGAGCTTGTCCGGAGCGGAGCAAGATCGCGCCCAGCCCCACACGGTATTGCTGGTCTTTTGAATCTTTCGCTACAGACTTTCTCGCGAGCTCGATGGCGGGCCGATAGTCCTCAATCGCATCCGTGGTCAGCGCACAGCTCCAAGCAGCAAAGAACTCGGTAATTGGGTCATCAGATTGAGCGAAGCTTTTTAATATCCGTTTGCAGTCATTGCGGTAGACTTCCAGTTCACCGCTTGCCAGGTGCAATAACGCGGTCTGATAGTGCGTTTTCGCCGATGCATTTCCCGATTCGACGATTCCTTCGAGGTCCAACAAGGCATTCTCTTGTTGTCCGAATGCGCACAAAATCGTCGCCCGCGTCGCTCTGGCGTTTCTCGAATTGCCGTTCAGCTTTACCACCTCGTTCACGAGCTTCAGAAACTCATCCCGGAACTCTTCATCCGGGCAGGCAGCAATTTCCTCTAGGGGAATCCAAGTTAGATTTGAAAGGTCATCAGACTTCAACGCAACCGATTGCTTCAGGTCTGCCGTTGCAGCTTCATAGTTGAGCAGTTGAAAATGCGATGCGGCGCGGCGCTTGTAGACGTGCCCTTTCGGTGATTTCTCCAAGAAGGCGTCGAAATCATCAATCGCTTTGGCATATTCTTTCATACGATGAAACCCTTCCCCTCGCGACAGGTACGGATCGATGTCATCCGCTTTCCGTAGTTGAACTGCCCGATTCAAATCCGTTAAAGCAAGTTCAAATTCATGGCGAGTGACATGCACTGCGCCTCGGTATCGATAATACGCCGATTGTCTTGGAAACTCTTCGATGGCGGTTGTCAGTGCAAGAATAGCTTCTTCGGAGGTTACTACACTTACCAGGAACTCTGACCGAGATGCGTGAATCTTATAATCATCAGCTAATTTAACTGCGAGATCATGATACAGTTGTAGGGCATCGTTCGTTCGATGGTGGTTCACCAAAAAACTCGTGTAGTTCGACGCAGTTTTAAAAAGCAGCCACGGGTTATTATTTAGTGAAGGAAACTCGCGGCAAAGTGGCGTCAAAATATCAATTGCTTCATGCCAGCACTCTTCGGCTTCCGTTGGATGACGAGCGTTAAAAGAATTCGCCACTTCAGTGCATATCCAAGCGAGCATGAAACGGTCCGAACGAGTTGGGTTTTGAACCCCTCTTTGCACCACGATTGCACGTCGATACAAGTCATCCGCGCGGTCCGGGTCCGATGACGACAACACCTCGGCCATCGCCTTGACGATCCCCGAATCCGGAATCGATCGTTCGGCCAACTCGTACGCGCGAGTGACCAACGTCGCTATCCGAGGATCAGTCGGGTCAATCTTTTGATGCACCCTCGCTTGAGCACGAATCGCGTCCGCTTCTACAGCTTGATAATGCTTATTTCCCGGTTCTGATAACGAAAGATTCCGGAAGAGTGATTCCGCATGCTGGAGGTGACGCAGCGCGATGTCCACCGCGTTCGGTACGACGTTTAAATCCATGTGGAAGCGACCTGACCTGCGATAAATTTCGGCTTGCTGTTCACGATGTTCAACGCGGTCCGGTGACTGCGCAATTAACCGATCGACCCGCACGATCGCTTTTGCGTAGGCTTCCGCGGCCTTGGGATGCTTCCCAGAATCCTTTGCCAACATCGCTAGGCGTTCCAAGACGGCTACCGCTCGATACTGAAGATCCGGTGACGTGCCGTGTTCTTGAGCAAACTGATCGTAGAATGCCAGTGAATCGTCCAGGATCTTTTCGAAGGCGCCTTGGAGCTGAGGAATTTCAGCAAGGTCCGGATTGCCCACATGAGTCAACAATTTCTCCATCGCCACCAGCGCAGCTTCCAGGTTGCGTTCAGATTTAGCGTTTTGTGCTTGCGCCTCCTTCTCAGCGGCAGTTGCTCGCTCCGCATTGATCTTGGCTTGGTTCTCAGCGGCAACGGCTCGCTGACTCTCTTGCGTCGCCGCGACTGCTTGCCAAGCCGTTCCCGCCAAGCCAATCACTAAGCTAATAGCGACTAATACGGCCGTTCCAATCAATGCTCCATTCCGGCGTCCCGTCTTGAGCATCCGATACAAAAGCGTCGGCGGACATGCCAACACTGGTTCATCGTCGAGATGCCGTTGAATATCTTGTGCCAGTGCGCTGGCCGATTCGTAGCGGCGGTTGCGGTCCTTCTCCAACGCCCGCATCACGATCCAGTCCAGTTCACTCCGCAGCGACAGCGAAAGACGCCGTGGATCTGCCTGCCGGTGGTTCGAGACCGTTGACAGTAACCGGGCCTCCAGCGTGCTGATCCGGTAGCTTGGCCGCGGAGGCTCCTGCTCGCGAATGATCCGCCGCATGCCGTCGAAGCCAGCTTTGGAGAGCGTGGCTTTATCAAACGGCGTCGTCCCGGTTAGCAGTTCGTACAATAACACGCCCAGCGAGTAGACATCGCTGCGGGTGTCGATATTCAAGCCGCTTAGCTCCGCCTGTTCGGGACTCATGTATAGCGGCGTTCCGATCATTTGCGCGAAGTGGGTGAATAGCGTCCGCTCTGTCAGTTCTTGGTTGAGTGCCTTGGCGACGCCAAAATCGATCACCTTCACGACAGGTTCGCCATCGTGCAGCGTCACCAACACATTGCTCGGCTTCAAATCACGGTGGATGATCCCTTTTTGATGGGCGTGCTGGACCGCGTGACAGACATCCATGAACAGCCGTAGCCGATCATCGATCGAGAGAGCAGCCTGGTCGCAGTAGTCGGTGATGGACTGGCCGCGGACCAGTTCCATTACAAAATACGGCCGTCCCTCGGCGGTGGTACCGGCATCCAGGACACGGGCGATATTAGGATGGTCCATCATCGCCAGCGCCTGCCGCTCGGCCTCGAAGCGTGTGATGACTTCGCGGGAGTCCATCCCGGCCTTGATCAGCTTCAGCGCCACCATCCGCTTGACCGGCTCGGTTTGTTGAGCCATGAAGACGGTTCCCATCCCACCTTCGCCGATTTGCTGCAGCAGTTTGTAGCGGTCGATGATCGGATGATTCGAGATATCAAAATCAATCAATGCGTCGGACCCGACGGCTTGCGTCGCCGCCAACCCGAGTTCCTCAGCGGCTTGATCCAACGGGCCGTCGCCACCATCGTTAGCCAATACCAGCAGCCGCTCGACCTCGCGAAGACGCTCGACATTCCCACCGCAGGCGCGCTGCACGAAAGCCCGCCGCAGCTCGCTGTCAGGGACTTCAAGAGCCGCCAGAAAGATCTCGCGGTTAGACTGGACGAGGCAATTATCAACGCTCATGCGACTATCTGCAATGTTACGGTGGTGGAAATGGGATAGGGTTAAGCAGGTGGGCTGATGTCTTTCCGTGCAATTCGCCGCCACTCTACCGTAGTAATGCGAGATTCAGATGCGAACTGTTCCCGGAAACGTCGAGATTTCTTCGAAATCGTCCCTACCACAGATTGGGATGCGTAACTAACGCCTTGGATGGAAAGTGCTCACACTTCTCAAGGCGGATGGAACTTTTTGTAGAATTGTGCCTCAACCGCTAATCTTTCCAATGGGCGGCAAACCAGGAGCGGACGTATTTCCAGTTCTGATAAGCGAGCTTGCGGGACATGCCCAACATTTCCCCTGCTTCGGTCACCGACAGCCCAGCGAACAGCCGAAGTTTGACTAATTCGGCCGCTTCCGGATCTTCTTTGGCCAAGCGGGTCAGGCCCGCGTCGATGTCGAGTAGCAGATCGGGATCGTTGGCGATTGTGGCGGCGTCATCCAAGTGTTCGGCCGGCAATCGCGGGCAATCGCCACCGTGCTTGCGACTGGCCTTGCGCCGAGCCGACTCGATCAGAATTCGACGCATCGCTTCGGCAGCAGCTGAAAAAAAATGCCCGCGGCTTTCCCATCGCTGGACGTGCTGAGCATCGACGAGTCGCATGTAGACTTCATGCACCAGCGCCGTCGCCTGCAGCGTATGGTCGGAGCGTTCGGATACCATCTTGGCTGCGGCCAAGCGTTTTAGCTCGTCATAGACCAACGGCAACAACCGCTCAGTCGCGGCTGGATCGCCTCGCTCGATACGCTGAAGAATCTGTGTGACGTCGCTCATCGCCCCAATATAACCAATGCCGAAAGTTTCTGCCAATAAAGTCACGACGAGTCTTAGTAGGGAATCGCAAAACTTTGCGGGGGGCAGCGCTTCGCTCGGGGTCAGACTTGATATTCGGTTTTCAGCCGGGTCATGTGATGGTTTTCATGACCCGTCGGAGATCACGAAATGCCTCGTATGTCTCGCGCGGAGTACGCGAATGCGATTTACCAATTTGATGCTCCGGGGGATGGCCGACGGGGTGGACGC
>JBBQRC010000367.1:0-5796 GCA_038215215.1 Pirellulales bacterium | reverse complement strand
CTCGCGCCTACTACACCACCCCCTTGATCGCGCTGACAGAGCAAAAACTGCAAGAGCTGCGTCAGTCCGTGGTCCGCTGGGGCTTTCGCGAATCGGATGTAGGGCTCGTTACCGGCCATCGCAAAGTCAATGCGGAAGCGCCTATTCTGGTCGTGGTCGCCGAGATTTTGCTCAACCGCTTGCTCGCCCCTGAGTCCTTTGACTTTAGCCAAGTTTCTTCGGTTGTCATGGACGAGTTCCATAGTTTCAATGATCCCCAGCGCGGTGTGGTCTGGGAGCTGACCTTGGGCATGCTCCCCGCACACATTCGCACGCTGCTCCTAAGCGCGACCGTCGGTAACAGTCTCGAATTCACCAGTTGGCTGACGCGCAACTGCAACCGCCGACTGCAACTGGTGCAAAGCGATGAGCGCAAAGTGCCGCTGAGTTTCGAGTGGGTCGACGATCATATGCTCGACGAGTGGATCGAGAAAATGGTCGAAGGGGATGAAGTCAAGCGTCGCACGCCCGCCTTGATCTTCTGTTTCAATCGCGACGAGTGCTGGCAAGTTGGCGAACTGCTCAAAGGCAAACGTGTCGTCGACAAGACGCAGCAAGCGGCCTTGAGCGATGAGCTGGAAAAGTACGATTGGTCGCAAGGTGCTGGGCCAAAACTCAAGCAATTGTTGCAGCGCGGCGTGGGTGTGCATCATGCAGGCATCCTGCCAAAATACCGACGGGTAGTCGAAGATCTTTTTCAGCGCAAGCTGTTGAGCGTCACTGTATGTACTGAGACGCTGTCGGCAGGGATCAACCTGCCGGCGCGCTCGATTGTGCTGCCGACGATTCTCAAAGGGCCACGCGATCGTCGCAAGCCGATCGAAGTCAGCTCTGCGCAACAAATCTTCGGCAGGGCAGGGCGGCCACAATTTGATGCCCAAGGCTTTGTCTACGCATTGGCACATGAAGATGATGTCAAACTACTGCGCTGGCGACAAAAGTACGACTCGATTCCCGAAGACACGAAAGATCCGGGACTCCTCAAGGCCAAGAAGGCCCTGAAGAAGAAGATGCCAAAGCGCAATCAAGACGAGACCTATTGGACGAAAGAGCAGTTCGAAAAGCTCCGTGTTGGCGCGGCGGCAAACCTAGTCAGTCGCGGACATCTTCCCTGGCGTCTCCTGGCTTACATGCTGCTCAAGTCCCCAGAGGTGCAACCGCTGCGCGATCTGGTTGGCAAACGATTGCTTGATAGCGGGCAGATCGAAACGGCACAAAAGCAGCTTAACCAGATGCTGATAACCCTCTGGACTGCAGGCTATGTTCAGCTCGAACCTAACCCACAGCCTGCCAAACGAGAGGCGACTCCGGCAGCGGCAAAAACGCCTGCCGGTCCGGTATTGAAGGGGGGAAGTGCGGCCCGCGGAACCTCAACAGGCGGGTTGCTGGAGTCGGCGGGACTCGGCAAGCTGGTGGCGGATGCTACACAGAAAGAAGCACCAGAGAAAACCGCGCAGACAACCGATGCGGATGCAGATGCGGCCAGCCGCGGTTACGATTTGAAGGACTATCGACCGCAATTTGCGCATCCTACTGAGCGGCTTGAGTTGATTGTCCGTTTGCGCACCATCAATCCGCTATACGGCGTATTCCTAGCAGGACATTTGGCCATTGCCGACCAGAACGAACGGTTGCTGGCACTGGAAAGTGCCTTGGAGTTGGCTGGTACGGTAGCGCGGCATGTCCGCGTTCCGAAGATTGAAGAAATGCCCCCCGGTCCGCTGGCCACGTTGCGACTCGATGGCCGCTTATTGGAACTTGGCCTCGCCACTCAAGAAGAGTTGATTGGCAAGCAAAAATCGGAAGATGAAGATCCCCGCCGCGGCATGTTCGAGGAACCCGTCTTCGTGCTGACCATCGGCGAAAAACTGCGGCGTCTGTTCAATTATGACTTCCCCAAAGTGCAGGACGTTTACACGCAGCCCGTGCACGTCGCCGGTGAAGTGCTTGAGTTCGGCGGCAACTTCAACAAGTACATCCTTGCAAGAGGCCTGCAAAAACAGGAAGGGATTCTTTTCCGCCACTTGCTACGACTGATCCTGCTGCTGGATGAGATGGCCACGATTCCGCCAGCAGAAACAGAACCGGAGCAATGGGAAGATATGCTTGACGATCTCATCGCCAGGCTGACTGAATGCTGCCGAGCGGTGGATCCTGAGAGTGCCGATGAGGCGCTGGAGCAAAGCCGAGCCGGCGATGAACTCACCGAGCAGCTTCCCGACCTAAAACGGACCAAAAAGAAAGCCGATTGAATTGTTCGGCCTTGTGCAGCACATCGGATGTGGTGGTGCCGATTGGGAGCGGGGTGATTTTGCCCTGCATTTTTCGGGAAGTTACGGTTTGTGGATGACTACATCCTGCCAGCAGTTCGATGAGATTGTCGCCCCAGATGTTAGTTCAACTTACATCTTGGAGCCGGTGACTTTGGTCAGCGCCATGAACGCGGATTCGAGATTCGTTTCCTTTTCACCAAAATGCTTCAGACGATAGCCCGCTTTGACCAATTCCTCGGAGAGCTGACTGTAATCATGCGTGCCTTCGATGAGAGTCACCTGCAAGACATCCTTCTCTTCTGTCACGTTTGCGACTAGCGGTAGTTGCTCCAACAACTTGGCCGCCTCGGCTTGCTGCGGGCGAGTAAAAATCTGAATCTCCAAAATGGTTTGCGGTCGGACAGTTTTAATCAACTCGACGATCGGACCATTGAATCCCATTTCGCCGCGATTGATGATCCCAACTTTGTTACAGATGTCGGCTAGTTCAGGCAGAATATGGCTGCTGACGATGATGGTCTTGCCCAGCTCACCAAGCTTGCGCAGCAGATTGCGCATTTCGATGCGCGCTCGCGGATCCAGGCCGCTGAGGGGTTCGTCGAGCAACAAGACTTGCGGGTCGTGCAGCAACACGCGCGCCAAGCCTAACCGCTGAGTCTGACCGCGCGACAGCGTGTTGGCATACGCGTCGCGTTTAAAATCCAGGTCCACGATCTCCAACATCTCATCACATCGCTGGCGGCGTCGCGGGCCTGTAATGCGATAGGCGGCCGCGAAAAATTCGAGATACTCGATCACGGTCATGTCGTCGTAGACACCGAAGAAGTCGGGCATATAACCTACCAGCCGACGAATTTCTTTAGGGTCCGAGTAGATCGAGTGACCACACACGTAGGCTTCACCGTAGGTGGGCGTAAGCAGCGTGGAAATAATCCGCATCGTGGTGGTCTTACCCGCACCGTTTGGACCGATGAAGCCAAACAAATCGCCCTGTTCCAGTTCGAGGTCGATATTGCGAATGGCGTACATATCGCCATATTTCTTCGTCAAATTGATGGTTTTGATCACGCTAAACAGCCTTGATATTCATTTGTTTTTTCTCTGCTCGACGGGAATGACCAAGCGACACCAAGTCTGATTCGTATCTAGTTCAAGTGGGAATTCACTGGAGCCGGCGACGTGAACTGTGGCTATCGGTTCATCAATCCGACCAACCAAGATGGCGCGATCGAGGTTCAGCAAGTTACTGAAGTCCGTTTGCGGCTGAAAGCGATGGAGTAGCGTAGTGTAATTCGATCCCGAAGCCGCTTTGTAGAACATCATCAACTCGAGCAAGCGTGACAGCGAGTTGCGGTCCGAGGGATCCCAGGGAGTGGAGTGATCGCTCTTGTCGGCAATCCGACGGCCATTCAATCGTCGCGGTAAATCTTTGGGGATTGTTTCAAAGGAGATCGGAATCGCTTGCCCCGGCACAATTCGACTCGGCAGGCTGTAGTACCAATTGTGATACATGAGCATGCTGTCCTTGAGGTCTACAGATAAAGGATTGACCACGGTCCCCTGCAGTTGATCAATCCCAGCAATTTCTTGCAAACTTGACTGACCTTGCAGTGCGACGGGTTGATGCCAGGTGGCGGTAATGCACTTGGTCCCCGCTGCCGGAATACCAACTTGATGTATCTGCGATTGACCGACGGTGTTTTGCGCCACCACGTAACTGGGCATGCCACGGTCCGTATTAAGCTGCGACATCAGCCCACCCAGTCCACTTCCCGGTAAGCCTTGCCAATCGGTTGCGACCGAACTGCCTTTCGCCGAAGACTCAACATCAATGTCCAATAACCGTGCGCGGCTACTGTAAACATGGCTCCACAAATGTCCCGTGGCCTGCTGGGTGGCCGTGTCGATGTCCACGATCTGCACAGCATTAACACGCACCTCGTTGGGGCGGAGTAGTGTCCGCAGGATAATCAGGCCAAGGCTGGCCACCAGCAACACGCTCCCCGCAAAGTACCAACTCGCATCAGCACGCTTGAGCCATTTCACTGAAAAGTAATAATCGATCGGGCCGATGACGATCAACAACGCGACCAGCAGCACCGCCACCTGTCCGAACGACACTGTTGGGACCGTCGGAAAGACGTCGAGCGTCGCGCGTAGTTGTCCCACCAGATCATCGTAGCCCAGGTAGGAGGCGCTACCGACTTGGGACTTTTCAAAAGCGCGTTCCGAGGCGTTTTGATCGAGGAAACGGCTTAGCAGCAATTTCCATAGTTTGCTGCGGTCGCGCCAGTTGGCAAAGGCTGGCTGCGACAGATCTCCCGCCACGGTGTACACAACTCCAAAACCGGAGGCCACTCGCGACAAAAAGGGAACACGACGATTGAGTCCGTCAGTGAGAGTTAAATCGGTCGTGCCGCGAACGGCATCAAAAATCACCACCTCAAAATCGTCTAAGGGGTCATCCGTGACCACGTATGACTCCATCGGGCCGGGATTGCGGACGATGCCTACGTCCGCAATCGATCCTGGCAATAATGCCTTGAAACCAGCCACCCCTTGTAGCTCGCGCGCCGCCGGGCCAAGGGAACTGAGGCAAACCCCACCGTCACGAACCCAGGCATTAAGCGCTTCCCATTGAGCGGCGGTGATGGCATTGAGCAAGTCGATGTTGGTGGTGGACAGCAGCACCAAGTCGCAAGCGGAGAATTGTTGCCAGTCGTTAGGTAGGTCGTCCGCTCGCGAGATCACAGCCGTTGTAAATGTCGACGTGCCGCCGACCAAGGTGGCGGCCGCTGCTTCGATGCCCAGAGAATCTCCCAACGCCAAGATCAAGGGTTGAGTGGAAGGGAGGGGAGCGGGAACATCTCGCGACTCTACGATCAGCTCAGCCAGCAGTCGCTGCTGTTCGTCCTTGAGACGAATCGTTACGTCGAGATTCTGTCGACCTTGACGCATGGTGAGCCAAGCACTGAGTTTCCCACCGGCGGCCACCAGTCGCTCGCGAGCTACGGCTTGGCGGTAGGTCACTTCGACCCCGTCTCCGTCCAGTGTCGACAGTTCGAAGATGAGCACTTCCGGTGGAGCCGAGAGGCCACGGATGTCGACACGTACCGGGCAAACGTGCCCAAGTTTCCATTGCCCCGCAAATCCAAATTGGGCTGAGAGCGTAACCTCTCCACTACCGCCAACTTTAGCGGCCCAGGCAGTCGCGGCAGAGTAACTGCTGCACGTTAGCCCAGCAATGACAAAAAGTAGTCTGAAGAAAGTCGAAGACATTGAATTTGGGCTAGTTGAAAGGCTCGCAGGTTTGGCCAACTTCGGTAGAGCCTCGGTTCCAGGTGTACGCCCGCAGTGAGTGGCTGGTTGTCTTTCGAGTGAAATTGTGACGATTTTTTCTGGATTGGATACCTGCCAACCGCTTCCCACTTGTTGGCGAAAGATCGTGACGATGATTTCCTGCGTGTACCACTCTTCGTCTTTG
>JBBQRC010000366.1:0-5815 GCA_038215215.1 Pirellulales bacterium | reverse complement strand
AGGCGCCCGTCGAGATTCGCGGGGACTTGGGTACCATCTCGACCGCCACACCCGGTCTGCAAGTTGGTGAGCTGATGCCACTAACCGCCAAGCTCACCAAACACATCGGAGTCCTGCGAGCCATGGCGACTGACGACAATGCGCATTCGTCCAGCGGCTACTGGATGCTAACCGGTTATCCGCACTCGCCCAAGAATCAAGAGAATGCCCTACCAGGCGCTCCCAACGACTGGCCCAGTCTGGCCGCTGTCGTCCGACATTTAAAAGGGGATACCTCGAGTTTACCGGGCGCGGTCCGCTTGCCTGAAGAGATTTGGAACACCGGGCATATCGTGTGGCCGGGACAGGATGCGGGCTGGTTGGGTAACCATGCCGATCCCTGGCTGGTAACTTGCGATCCCAATCAAGCCGATTTCAAAATTCCCGCCATCGCTCTCCCAGCCGATATCACGGCTGATCGATTGCAGGCCCGCCGCGATTTACAAAACTTGATGAATCAAAGCAGTGATGCTTTTCAATCCCATCCCTCCGCGCAGCGCTGGTCCAGTTGGCAACACAAAGCCATTGATCTGCTGCGATCGGGGGATGCACAGCAGGCATTCGCATTCGAACGCGAAACAGTGGCCACCCGCGAACGTTACGGACGAAACCGCTTTGGTCAAAGTGTGCTGTTGGCACGTCGACTTATCGAGTCGGGCGTATCGCTGGTGCAGGTGAACTGGACACGTTGGGAAACGGATGAAAACGTCGCGCCGGCTTGGGATACGCATGCCAAGAACGCCGAGCGACTGAAGAATTCCCTAATGCCACCGATGGATCAGGCTTACTCAGCTTTGCTCGAAGATCTTGAGCAGCGCGGGATGCTCGACGAGACACTGGTCGTGTGGATGGGTGAGTTCGGGCGTTCGCCGAAGATTAACGCTCAGGGAGGGCGCGACCACTGGGGACACGTCTTCTCCGCAGCCCTGGCTGGCGGTGGAATTCGCGGTGGAACGGTCTACGGTCAGTCGGATCGACAAGGTGGCTATCCCTTGGATGGTCGCGTCGAGCCGCAAGACTTGACGGCCACCGTTTATCATTGCTTGGGTATCGCACCAGCTACGGAGTTAAAGGATCGATTTAATCGACCCTTCGCCGTTAGCAAGGGACATCCCATCGAAGCGATTCTTTAACGGAGCTGGAGTATGAACGATCGACGCGCTTTCTTGGTTGCATCAGGCTGTGGCTTGGCTGGGCTACAGCTGGGCACGGCGGCGCCCCTGCTGGCGGACGCACCCGCAGTTCGCGGAATGACCGGTGGCAAAGCCAAATCGGTGATTCTGTTTTTTTTGTGCGGCGGCGCCTCGCATCTCGATACTTGGGACATGAAGCCTGAAGCCCCTGCAGAATATCGTGGACCGTTTAAGCCCATCGCCACCACGTCCGCAGAAGTACGCCTAAGTGAGCATCTCCCGCGACTGGCCAAACAAGCGCATCATCTGGCGCTGATTAATTCGGTGGGTGGCACGGTCAGTACCAACGACCATCATGCAGGCTACTACTACAATTTGACTGGACATGTACCCGATCCAACGTTCCTCTCGCTGGCAAACGACCGTCGTCCCTACGCAGATGACTGGCCATTCCTGGGCGCAGTGGTTGGCGCACGTCGCCCCACTCAATCGCAGCTTCCCAATGCAATCACCTTACCGCACAGTCCCAGCAAAGCACCCTACACTCGCCCAGGTCAATTCGCCGCGCGATTGGGTGTCGAGTTCGATCCATTGTACGTCCATGGATCGGTCGCCGAGCCATTAAAATTCCAAGCACCCGCGCTGGTCTTAGCCGGCGACGTGACAACTGAGCAGTTGCGGTCAAGGCAGCAGTTATTGGAAAAGTTGGATTTTGCGCGACGCGACTTCGAACACAATTCGGCGGAAAAATCGTGGAAGCAACATCAGTCGCGGACACTCGATTTACTGATGTCCAATACGGCCACCAAAGTCTTTGATGTTGCTAGCGAGTTGCCCGAAGTGCGCGAGCGTTATGGAAACACAGTCAATGCCATGAGCCTGTTGCTGGCACGGCGGTTAGTCGAAGCTGAAGTACCTTTCGTGACTGTCTTTTGGAAGGAAAACGAAGCCTTGGCCAAGAAATGCGCCAGTGCTGGCGGCTGGGATACCCACGGCAACAACTTTGTTTGCTTAAAGGAAGACCTACTTCCCGAGTTCGATCAAGCCTTTGCGGCTCTGATTGAAGATCTGGCCCTGCGCGGACTGCTTGAAAGCACCCTGGTATTAGTGACTAGCGAGATGGGGCGCACGCCAAAAATCGGTGACCGGCGCTCCGGTGGCGTGGCCGGAGCCGGGCGTGACCATTGGACCCATTGCCAAACCGTGCTGATGGCCGGTGGCGGCGTTCGTGGCGGTCAAACTTTCGGAGCCAGCGATCGCTTGGGAGAGTATCCCGCTGTGAATCCTGTGACCCCTGCCGATATCGCCAAAACCGTCTATCACGCCGCCGGAGTCAATGACCTGAAAGCGACAGATTCGCAAGGTCGCGTCTACAACTTACTGGAAGACGGCAAGCCGATCACTCAGTTGTTCTAAATGCTGGGGGCGCAAGGGAGCATCCACTGGGCTGATAATCCCGTTAGCCAAACGCATGCCAGAACAGCCAACTGCATGGAAATTACTTTTCTAATTCCGACGAACTCGAATGAGTCGCTACGTTTGTCAAATTGTGCAACGAAAGACGTTGGCATCGAGTACAAAGCGGACCTAACGAAATGCTCGTATTGCCGCCACATCGATTGCAACTGCCTTTTGACCTAATTTGTCTCCGAACTTGAGCAGCGGTCAGGCGAGCAGGTCGCGACTGTTGGTACTGACAGATGCGGCGTTGATTCTGTTCTCCAGACGACGCAGGACATTTTTTCAAAGCCAATCTAGCAAACTCGATTGCACTGGGAAAATCGCCGACCTCTGCGTATGCAGCCGCGATGACAGATAATAGTTCCCAATTATGTTCGTTGGTTTTGAGTTTTGATAATGATATCTCCAACGACTTTTTACCGTTACGATGATGCGCAATTGGTGAGGTAGCAAGCAGCAATGCGTTCATCGTGCTGATCTTTAGTATGTGCGGATTCTCGTTCCATAGTGTACTGAATAATTCAAACGACTTGTCAAATCTTCCGAGTGCAAGGGCACAGAAGCCCGTTGAATACCAGTCTTTAGTTTGAGAGAACTGTTGCGCCAATAAATAGAATTCAAACATCGCGATGTCGTAGCGTTCAAGCTCAAATAGCTCGCAAGCCGAAATTCTCCAGGTGCTTTCATCATGTTCAGGTAACATATAGCTTTCGTCGCAATTTTCCGCGGTCTCGGTCGCCACTTAAACGGTTCCGTAACCGGCGGCGCTTTCGCCGGACTTTTCGTCTAACGTGGAAGAACTCGTCGAAGAGGCAAGATTCGTCCTACTGTTAACACTGCGCCAATGGACACCAAGCTCGTGGTCGTTCCGGCGTCATGAGATAAAAATTCGAAAGCACATCAACACGCGATCGTTTCAAAGGCGAATGCAAAAGCGAATCAAAATGTTAACTCCCGTCCCTACGAGAAGACCGATTCCAACTAGGGAATAGACTGTCCACGTATACGACACGCCTTCGTGTGCATCACTTGCCTTGACTAAGTCTGTGAAACGATCAAGTACCAGGATCGAAATAAATCCGGTCAAACTGCCAGTCAGCAAGCAGCCCAGTGCAGTGACGAATTTTGCCGACAATGCCATATGATTCAACGCTACCTTGTCGCAACACGTGTTTGACAACTTGAAAAGACTCTGTTCCAGAACTGCAGTTTTGGTTCGCACCGCAAGAAGTGCTTCCGGAGCTTTTTCCGCGACCGCTAGCGCGTCGCGCACAGCTGCTCGGTGCCAATTGGGAACGTCTTCGGACGCAGGGGAGCCTCGCTAGGCAGAGCGTTCGTGTAGCCGGTCTTGTAGCAACTGCAGGCGGGTCGAAAGCGTTGTTACGCTCTGCGCCAGCAATTCTTCGTCCGCGGAAACTCTGTCTCCCAGAAGCCCCTGCAATGTCTGGATCATGCCTGTCAACTTACCCTCCTGCCTACCTTCCTGTCGACCTTCCTGTCGACCTTCTTGTCGACCTTCTTGTCGACCTTCTTGTCGAGCCGCATCTAGCTTGCCACGCTCGTCACGCAGGAATTTGAGTCGGTCTTCGTAATACTGCAGATCCTCTGGCGATTTCGAAATCATCTCTAACACTCCTATGGCTTCGCGGAATGGAGGATCTATTAGCTGGTCGGCCAAGATCTCTGGCTCCACCTCAGCAGCACGCGTAAGCAGGTAAAGCCACTTCTCATCCGCTGGCAACTCTCCGATATTATCGCTGGTGGGCTCGAACTTGGGAAGCTCGAAGATGTGGAATTCGGAGTTGTCGGTCAACACCAGCTCCCTGTTCTGATCGCACCTCAGCCTGAAACTATGATGCCATCTCTGACTCTCCGTTGGTTGCTCGAACATGCGTCGGTCCAATAAGCAGATGCTGATTGCAGGACGTAGCTTCTCGTAGCCGTCACCTTCCTTGAGCTGACGCACGTAATTCTTGCTGTTGTAGTACAGCAGACGACTGGGGAACGAGAGTGGAATCCGAGTTTGCATCTCAACGTTGAACAGTCGGCCCATAGCATCCCGAGCAAGTACATCAAGGACGATAATCTTGTCTTCCGAGCGATCTTTACCGACAAGCGGGTTGAGAATCTCGACGCTGACAATTGGCACCGCGGGCTGGAGCACCGCGTTAAGAAAGTGAACTGTGACCGTGGGATGCTGTGGGCTACCTAGCATCATCTTGAATGCAAAATCAACGCGAGGATCAATTCGTATGGGCATGGTCTACCCCTTAAATCAGTCATTCTAACGAAGAGTTAATTGGCGAAGGCAAATTGATAGCCAACTCCAGACAGTGACGCTTTTTTAACCGCATAACAGCAGCCTGCCAGTTGTTGATGCCGCACTCACCAAAGTAATCAGGCTCTTGGTGCCACACATCTTATCCCTGCCCCCATGAGCTTGCTCGTAGGTGAACCAGATTAAAAAGTAGGTCGCCGCCTTTGTAACACCGCTGGTGCGAGAATCGTTTGGAGCGTTTGTGGCTAGTTCTTGAACCTTGGCTCATGCCAGACAAGCTGGCACGCGGCCGAAGCTATTTGAAAATGTATGGTACAGCAGAGAATTCCGGGAAGGGCAATGCGATTGGAGCCAAGCAATATCAACTAGGTTACGGCACGGCTGACCAGCTCAAAAGAAGCGTACCGTCGGCAAGATTCCAGACACGGACTTCACCATCGTAAGCTCCGCTTGCCACCAAGTTACTACCGGCATGAATGGCCGCGCGAATCACCCAGTCCTGATGGCCTTGGTATGTCAGCGTCTGCTGGTTGTTCTTCAAATCAATTCGGTGCAACAGTTTGTCCGATGCGGGCAGAATAGCAATCTCGGACCCTAAAACAATCTGAAAAGCATCCCCTGCGGTCGCAACTTCGGCAACTTTCTTGGCGGCTTCAACTTCCCAACGATGAAGTTTTTTATCGCCACCCACGGACAGAACCTGTAAGCCACCGGGGACAAACGCCACGCCAGAGACAAAAGCGCCGTGCCCAGCGTAACTGGCTAACAAATCGCCTGTCTCAGCGGTGTAAACTTTCGCAGATTTATCGCGACTGCCAGAGGCCAACCGCGCTCCATCTTCGCTCCACGCAAGGCTGTGCACCCAATCGGCATGGCTGGCAATCGTGCGTATTTCCTGATAATT
>JBBQRC010000365.1:0-5831 GCA_038215215.1 Pirellulales bacterium | reverse complement strand
TCCAAAAAACTTTTTGATCGCCGCAATCGCCAACTGCGGATCGAGCTTCGCCAACTGGATCACTTCGAATTCCGAAGATTCCCCAGCCAACGTCGTCAGGGCCTCTTCCACCATTTTGTGTTCAGCCGACCGCGCTTGCAGGATCAACATCTTGGCCATGTCATCTTTGGCCAAATGCACATCGGGCAAACCGGACAGCAATTGCGAGACAACCTGATAAGCAATCTCCGGGTCACCGCCACGAATTTTGTGCCGCTGAATCGTTGGATTTTCGCTCACTCCTGAACTTTTTTGATCTTCAGTGGGCGCCACATCCATCAACTTAACCAAGTCGCGGAGCTGCTGCAACTTGTCTGATTTCCCGGTACCATAAATGACCGTACCAAAGGTGTCTGTCGCCAAACTCAGATCAGGACTGATGTTTGTCTCCCCCGGCAATCCAAGCAGTGGCCGGGCCGCCGCCAACACCTCTTCGGCAGCAATGTGCTTCAATTCAAATTGCACAATCGTTGAACCGCGAGCAGAAGTTGGATCCTCCGCCCGACGAATCATCTCGGCGATCCCCCTAATCACACCCGCCGTGTCCGTGACGATTACTTGCCCCGCCGATGGCAAACTGACCACCGTTCCCTGGATGCTCAGCATGGCCTCGATTTCTTTTTTCGAAGTCTCCGGATCCAGCCTCGATAGCGTGAATAAGTAACGCACCGGCTCAAAGTCGCCGCGCAACGCCAACTCTTCAGGAGTACGTACAAAATCTGCAAACTGAGCGATCAACTCGGGTGAAATCTTTTGTTCCAGGTCAATGCATTTGAGCATCCGCTGACGCCGCACTAGCGTGTAGCCTGAATTCAATAAGGACGCGTTCATAATGTCCATCGCCTCGCCCACCGAATAGGTGCGAGATTGATCCCGATAGCTGAACGAACCTGGCGGAATCACATCCGACTGCAAGGCCATGTCCGCTTGCGTGGCCAACCACTTGAGCACATTTTCCCAGGGTTCACCCTGGAAGTTGATGGTGAGCTGCACCTCGCGAATCGGTATCGCAGCATTCTGCGAGGGACCAGTGGGTGTTGCTGCGCCGGCTACAGCAGCTGCCTCGGGCGTCGGCGGCACCGGTGGCCCAGCCTCAGACACTTGAATCTCCCCAGCCATAACTTGCCAAGCGCCAAATTGACTGGCAGAAAGGGATTTGCGAATCTCTCGCTCGGCACTGTCGCGGGTCCGCTGCGCCTCTGGGCCGCGGCGATTTTCCCGCACCTTACCAACCCAATCCGATACTGTCGCTTGTTGCCAATCTGCCAACTTCAAGGCTGACGTCATCTCCGGTTCGTCCAAAGATAACATTCCAAGCCACTGCACCCGAATCTTCTTCAAGGCCGATTGCTGCTTCGCGTTAAGCAAGGCGAATCCAAGCTTCTCGGACTCGGCATTAAAATCAGCGCGAATCTTTTGGTGCTGCTCCGCGGGCGCCTCCCGCAACTGCTGCGCTAACCCTACCGCGGCGCTCATCCGCTGGCTGATTAAAGAGCGAATACCCGCCGTTTGCTCTTCGGTCAACTCGAGCCGCTGACCCACCTCCGGATTCAATAATTCAGGCAGAACCCCCACGTAATCCTGGCCGACAGCAGGCTGGGAACACACCATGAGAAAAAAAGCCCCGCAGCAGAATAAGACTTGCAACATCGAGGCTCGATTCAATTTATTCATCAGACGATTTCCCGCAAGAATAGCTATAACCCGATAGGGGTACGAGAAGGCGATGGTGGTCCAGCTTCCTACTGTAGTTGCCGAAGTCCCATACGCAGCGCGAACCGCTCTGCAAAGTTGCTGATTTCCGTATCTCGGCACACATCCATCGAACCCGCAAGCGGAATTAAAGTTTCGGCAGCACCCCCACAATACGTACTAAGTTAATACTTGAGCTATTCCTGCTCGGAGTCTGAAAAACATGGGATCAAGGCGTCTGCACGCTACGTTATCAGACCTGGATGCGACGACGCATCAGACCTGGATACGACGACGAGGTTGCAGCGAAGCCAAGCCCCCGTCCACGCCAATCACCTGACCCGTGATCCAGTCGTTTTCCGGGTCAACTAACCACGCGATCATCGAGGCAATATGTTCCGGTTCACCCAATCTTCCCAAGGCATGTAATTCGGCCGACGCCGCAGCCACCGGAGCCGCCTCCCAAATCCGCTTCGTCAAGTTCGTTTTCACCAGCCCCGGACTCACCACGTTGAAGCGGATGTTTTGCCCCGCATAAGTAGCCGCCGCTGATTTCGCCAACCCCTCAATTCCAGCCTTGGCGCTGGCGATCGCCTCATGATTGGCAATTCCCAGCGCTCCTGCCGCAGAGCCGAGAAGAACCACGCATCCGCCTGTCTTCCGTAACAGTTTCCCGGCGCATTTTACCGTCGCGAAGGCACTAAACAAATTCGTTTCGATGACCTCGCGAAACTCCGCATCCGTGGTTATGTGCGCCGGTTTCAGCAGAATAGATCCTATACAGTTCACAAAACCCGATATCGGCTCGCTCAGCGTAGCCCCTTCCACAGCCGTTTGCAACGCTTCCGACGAAGTCACTTCGGTACATGCGAACGGCGCACCCAGCTCCGTGGCGAGCGTCTCTAATTGCTCGCGATGGCGGCCAACCAATAACACGGATCTGCCGGTGCGCGTCAGGCGTCGGGCAAGACAACTGCCAATCGATCCCGTCGCCCCAAGAATTACTGTCGTCATTGTTACCATTCCCCAAACGATATGCGGAGCAAATTCCCGCTGCATGTTAGGCGCCCGGACAAGGCCAGTTTGACCCTACCAAGACTGCCAACGGGATCAACAGGGATGTAGAAGTTGGCCTAATTCCATGGTATAGTCAATCGATGCACCTGCGCCATAAAACACCAAGGCGTCGTCTCAAAACAAGTTACCGTTTTGAATTCCCCTCACCCTGCCCTCTCCGGCTATTCCTGCTGCGCAGGGCGGGAGCTAGGGAACGAGTACGCTAACTTATCATAGGACGACGCCTAACTCGTTGGGTCTCGAAATCGCATGAAGTTATTGCTGGCTATCATTCAACCCACCAAGCTTCAGGCGGTGCGCGAAGCCCTGTTCCGAATCGGCGTCGAACGCATGACGGTCTGCGATTCACAAGGTTACGGCCGGCAACGTGGGCAGTTAGCCACCTATCGCGGTATCGAATACAAAGTCAACATGCTCCGCAAAGTCGCACTTGAAATCATGGTCAACGATGATTTCGTCGACCGCACCGTGGAGACCCTCCTCAAAGTTGCCCGAACCGGCAGCGAGGGAAATATTGGCGACGGGAAAATTTTTGTACTCCCCGCTGAAGAAACGATCGCCATCGATTCGGGCGCTCGCGGACCCGGCGCAGTTTAAGTTCTGCCAAAATTAGAGCAGGGGTAAGGCATCGTCTCAAAACATTTTACCGCACTCGTTCCATCGCCCCGCCCTGCGCAGCAGGCATAGTGGGGTAGAGGGCAGGGTGAGGTGGATCTCTCAGGCCACAGGTTGAACCATGATCGTTTTCGTTACCAAAGATCTTTTTTTCGTGCCGTTGCTGAAGTCGGCTGCCGCCAAAGTGAACTGCCAGGTGATCAGCGTCCCCCAAGCGGAGTCGCCTCGACTGACGGATATCGCTCCGCAGGACGTGACCGCTTGCGTCGTCGACTTGACGTCGGTCAGTCTAGCCGAAATCGACCACGTCGCTCAGTTGCTCAAAGTGCGTTTCGCGCCCACGCAGCTCATTGCTTTTGGCCCCCATGTCCAGGACGCCCAACTCGCCGCCGCACAGGCCGCTGGCTTCGAAAGCGTGCTCACACGCGGTCAAGTCAACGCGCACATCGACCGCTACATGCAACAATGGTCTCAATGACAACTCTGACGCTTGACGAACTCGCGATAGTCATTCCACGTGTCGATCCCTTTGGGCGCGTGCTCAATAACGCCCAGGATAATCTCAACCCCCGCCTGCAAAAATCTCAATTGCTCTAATTTCTCGAGCTGTTCGAGTGGACTGGCTGGCAATTCGGCCAATCGCAGTAAGAAAGAGCGACGGTATGCGTAGATGCCAATGTGCTGGAGAAACGCCGGCGGATCACTTCGCAGCAACGATTCATCCCAGCTCCGCGCATGAGGAATTGGGCTGCGACTAAAATAGAGCGCGCGGCCGGCATGGTCACGCACCACTTTCACACAAGCCGGATCCTCCAGTCGCTTGCGGTCACGAATGGGTGCCGCCAACGTCGCCACATCCGCGTGGGGGTTTAACTGCAACAAACGTGTCACGTCATCGATCGCCTCGGCCGATATTTCCGGCTCGTCTCCCTGCACGTTTACGAACACATCAACCTCTGGCATCTGCTTGGCGACAGCCGCTACCCGATCCGTTCCACTTTGCAGCCCAACATCCGTCAAGACGGTCCGACCACCAAAACTCTGAACCGCTTTCTCCAATCTCTCGCAGTCCACAGCTATAATGATTCCATCAGGAAGTCGCGCTTTGGACGCTGCCTCGAAGGTATGCTGCAGCACCGTCTTGCCGGTCTCGCGCAGCAACAATTTTTCTGGCAATCGCGTCGAAGCCAGCCGAGCGGGGATAATGATCTGACTGTGACAGTGGGTTCGCGGTAACAGCGTGGGTGTCGCGGTGCTGGTGGTCAGCATGCTAGCAGTTGAGGTCGACATGTTTCATTCCGTTCCAAGGGGTCAAGTTAGCTGGCGGGATACCCTTGTCCTTAGCAAATCCAACCCGCTCCAGCCCAGATCATTTTTATTGCTAGCGAAAAAATGCAGGTGAAGCGGCTACAGACGCCGTGCGGTCAACCGATACCCGATAACTCTCGCTGTCCCAGCAAACACCACTACCGGAAACACCGTAAACAGATTGATCAGCAAAAAATGCAGCCAGTCAGGCCCACGGCTGCTCGAGAGAATCCTCAATAGCGGCACTTCCAGATAAGTCACCATCGCCCAAAAAACAAGCTGTACGCCCAGCGACAGCCAACTAAGTCGAACGGATAATAGCGCAAATAAAGTAGGCACGCAGATTAAACAGGCGGCCAGTACCAGGAAGCCAAAGATGAGGGCTTCACCCCCCTGCAACCATGGCAACACGCTACCTACCAGTACACGGCCGATCGCAATAGCAACTGCCACCAAGGTGGTGACAACCATTAGATGCTGAATACCATACTGATTCGTCGCGACCCATGCTTCAGCCTGAGCAACGGTTTCGGTTGTCGCGTTGGTTATCCGCAGGCCGAATCGCCAACGTATTAGCCATGCGATCAATATCGTCAAAGAGGCAATACCAATCTGACTCAGGTAGATAACTCCCACACCGCTCGGTTGGCGGTACAAAAACGTATTCACCAACATGGCAGTGGATAGTGAGAGCCCCCACACAAATGCCAAGGGCAACCTTAATTTCAATGAATTGGGACCAAGCACAATCCAAGCGGACGCCAAGAACGAATGCCCCAACAAGGATCCCAACAGGAAGCCGATACTCAGATATTCCGCTGCCGAGGAGGGTGAATTGAGGGGCGACAACGCGATCAGCCCGCAACTACACACCACCAGTGCAACCAACCAAGCTACGGCAATTTGGGTTCGCTCGAGCAGCATACAACTCGTCTGTTATTTGGCCAACAACATCGCCAGAGTCTGAGCCAACCCGCGCAGCGCATCGTCGTTTTGCAAACTGATGGTCAATTGCGGTCGTCCCTCAGAATCGCGCTGCACACACTCCGATAAACTGTTCGCCAGCTTGTCTACCGTTTCCTGTGGAGGTCGTGGCGCGT
>JBBQRC010000364.1:0-5838 GCA_038215215.1 Pirellulales bacterium | reverse complement strand
ATCGATGAAATTGACCCGTTTCAGACTCGCGAAATAGCTGTTTGGAATCTCGCGTGCTTGCGGGATGACCACATTGGCGACGCAGATGTTATTCATGTAGCGGGCCATGACGGCCGTTTCGCCCGGTAATGTGCCCGCAGTCAGGCGTCCCGAGGCGTCAACCGCCACCACGGCTGCTTCGTTCGACAAATAGGTTGTCAAACTTGTCACATCGCGACTTGATCCGTTGCTGTAGTGAGCCATGACAGTTAGTGGTTGTGACTCGTCTGGACTGAGTGAGAAATCGCTGTTGACCAAATCGACTCTGGTCAACGTTGGCTCGTCGGCGACGGATCTTGGACTTCCCTGCTTGATCCACTGCAGCAGTAAGGCGTAGGCGGGCGAATCTGTAGCAAACCTCTGGCCCCCTCCATGAGGCAACACGGCGGTCGCCTTTTGTAACAGTAAACTTTGATCGGGCGAGGCGGGAAAGAGTCGACGGCCACGAGATTGTTGTGTGATGGAATCGAAGTCAAAATCGGAGTCAAATCCAAGTAGCGAAAGTTGAAAGCCGTTTTGTCCACGCTGTTTACCGTGACAGGCTCCCGTGTTGCAGCCGGTAGAAGTTAACAGGGGTTGTACATCGAGTTCAAAACTAATTGGCTGCTCAGCTTGAGCGTGCTGGACAAAGCTTCCCTGCCAGCTAAAAACAAACACCCATAGTGACCAGCACAGTGGACTTGGCAATCTTTCACAGATCCAGTTTCGGCGTGGATTACGGATGAATGCGTTCATGGTAGTGGTACTGAAGCGGTAGGGTGAGCGCATCGCAAGAGACGCATTTTCAGGCGGGGACGGGCTGGACGCCAACATTCCGTGCATGGGAAGTAGCTCTAGCAGGAATCGAGCGGGCGGGGAAGCGCGGGGCCTTAGCCCGTACGCTCTGTTGCCATTGTAGCATACCTGCAATATCCAACGGCAGTCGATTCGGTCGATTTTCCCGTCCCGATGCGATTCGTGGCAGATTCGCCGACGAGAGCCTAAACGAACGTTTCAACGGTGATTTATCCACGTTATGATGGGAAGTCCGCGATGCGTTCGCAGTCCTCTCACTCCTCCAGCGGAAATTGCAATATGACCAAACTAAAGTGGCTCACCTACTTTCTCATCGCGTGCTTTGCCGACCTCGCCGCAGGGGCAGATTTGTTGGTGGAAGCCGAATCGTTTAATGACCGCGGCGGCTGGAAGCTCGATACGCAGTTCATCAACCAAATGGGTTCGCCGTATTTGTTGGCACATGGGCTGGGGAAACCGGTGGCGGACGCCCAGACCCAGGTCAACATCCCGGTGGATGGTGAGTACATGGTTTGGGGACGCACATTTGATTGGGTCGCGCGTTGGCAGGCACCGGGGACACCCGGACGTTTCGCAATCAGCGTCGCTGGCCAGCGGCTTGAGCAGGAACTGGGGGTTGAGGGCGAGAAGTGGGGGTGGCATCGCGCAGGCAGTATCCGCCTGAAAGCGGGTTCGACCGAGTTGCGTTTGCATGATCTGTCTGGTTTTGACGGACGCTGCGATGCGGTCTATTTGACCACTGACGTCGACGCCGTGCCCGACAATAGTTCGGAGATTTTATCCCCATGGCGTCGCCAGCTATTGGGAATTGAAGCGCCTGTGGAGGTGCGTTCGGAGTATGACATAGTCGTAATTGGTGGCGGTTACGCGGGGATGGGTGCGGCCATTTCCGCGGCCCGCATGGGCTGCAAAGTCGCCTTGATCCAAGACCGTGGAGTGCTGGGTGGAAACGGCTCGAGTGAAGTGCGTGTGTGGGCCATGGGTTTGAGTCGCCGTGGTAAATTTCCCCGCATTGGCGAGATCGTTGACGAATTTGCGGATGCGGCAACCAAGTCGCCGGGCTCGGCGGAGATGTTTGGCGATGCCGTAAAAGAAGAGGTGGTTCGTAACGAAAAGAACATTGACCTATTTTTGAATCATCACGCGTTCCGCGTTGGCAAGGACGGTGACAAGATCAAGTCCGTAGATGCGATCGACACGCGCACGAACCAACTCCGTCGGTTCGAAAGCCCGCTCTTCGCTGACTGTACTGGGCATGGCACGATCGGTTTTCTGGCCACCGCTGACTGGGAGATGACGCCGGATGGACGCATGGGCATGAGCAACATGTGGACTTGGGACGAGCTGGCAACGCCAACTCAGTTCCCGACCGCACCTTGGGCTTTGCAGATGAGCATGGCGGACTTTCCTTATCCCCGTGACCATCATGGTCAGTGGTTTTGGGAGAGCGGTTTTGATAAAGATCCGCTTGGCGACGCAGAAGGAATTCGTGATTGGAACTTGCGGGCAGTGTATGGTGCCTTCAACGCGATGAAGAACGGCGATGGGGCCGACGACCATCGGGCTGCCATACTAACCTGGGTAGCCTACGTTGGCGGTCCACGGGAGAGCCGTCGATTGCTGGGTGATGTCATCCTGACGCAAGAGGATGTGGTCAGCAAACGCGATTTTCCCGACGGTTGCGTACCAAGCACTTGGTCGATTGATTTGCATTATCCGAAGAAGGAATTTGCCAAGAAGTTTGTCGATAATCCCTTCATTTCAATTGCTGAACATGATCAACGGATCGATCGCAATTTCGGCTTTCCGGTGCCTTACCGCTGTTTTTATTCGCGCAACATCGATAACTTGTTCATGGCCGGTCGATGCATCAGCGTGACGCACGAAGCGCTTGGAACGGTGCGCGTCATGAAGACTTGCGGCATGATGGGTGAAGTGGTTGGTAAAGCCGCCAGTTTGTGCACGCAGTATCAGTGCTCACCTCGGGATGTGTACCAGGGACATCTCTCAGAACTCACGCAGTTGCTGGAATTGCCAGGCAAGGCGCGACGAGCCAAGATTGGCGGCCAGACCGAGATTCCAGCCGATGCTCTGCCCCTGGCTGGCAAACATGGACCGGAATCGGGACGTAAACTGACTGAACTCGATGGTGTCGTAGTGGATGAAACCCAAGCCAAATTGACTGGTACTTGGACTCAGGGTACCGGGCTAAAAGGTTACGTCGGCTGGGGCTACAGCTATGCGTCAGCGGGAAGCAAATCGGTTGCGGAATTCACGCTTCGCGCACCCGCGGACGGCAAATACGATGTTCGCGTGGCCTGGTTGCCGCATGAGAATCGCGCCTCGAACGCGCCGGTGACAGTCGCGACAGTTGGCAAAGTGCTACTCAGTACCAAGCTCGATATGCAGAAGCCTGCACCGGAGAATGACTTTGCCAAACTGACCACTCTCGAGTTGAAAGCGGGGCAAGAAGTCGTAGTGCGTTTTACGACCGAGGGTGCCAACGGTAACGTACACATCGATGCGGCGCAGTTGCTACCCGTCCCCTAACGCTTGGCGATCGCAGGTCGGATGTGAAGCGGTTGTTACCAGTTCTCGACGCGCCCAGCATGACGGAGAAGTCGCGACGTTCGTCAACGAAGCGTCTGGGCACGGTCGCTTACGCGCTGCGGATCATCTTGGTCGTCGCAGCGGTCTTGGGGATGCATGCCGCAGCCTCCCGACGCGCAGCTATAGCCCGCTTGCGTCCACAGGCGGCGTTGCCGCTCAGTTCTGTGCAGAGACTGCTGCCCGCTGCAGTTAATTTGGAACCGTTCCTATTGGGTGCATCTAAGGGCTATAAGGTTTTGGGGCCTGCCGAGGAGGAACTGGCTTTCGCCCTCTCGACAAGTCCCGAGGCGGATAACATTATTGGCTATGCGGGCCCCAACGAAGTGTTGCTGCTAGTCGATCATCGGCAACGCGTAACTCAGGCTAGCTTGCTGCGGTCTGGTGACACCGCTGAGCATGCGAGTCAAGTCGAAGAATCAGGCCGCTTTTGGCGACAGTTTGAGGGCTGGTCGCTGGGGAAACCAAATAGCACAAAAATAGATGGTGTGAGTGGCGCCACGCTAACAAGTTTGGCAATTGCGGAAGCGATCCAATTGCGCATCGGTGGCCAGCACCAAAGCCTTCGATTCCCAGACCCGATTAGGTTGCAGGAAGCGCAAACGCTGCTTCCCGAAGTGGACCGCCTCGGAGTCCCCAGCCGTGGCGGTTTGATTCCCTTGTTCTCCGCGACTGACGAATCCTTAGGTTGGATCGCGCGGACTGGGCCGCTGGTCGACTCTGAGGAGGGCTATCAGGGGCCGACGGAGTTGCTCTTACTGATCGGTCAGGATCAAGTTCTCAAGAATGTGAAAATTCGTCGATCTTATGACAACGAACCTTACGTTGGATACGTCAAGCAAGAGTATTCTTTCTGGTCACGATTTAAAGGAAGATCGTTAGCGGATCTGGCTGATTTGGACCTAGAACGTGAGGGGATCGAAGGGGTTTCCGGGGCGACGATGACAAGTTTGGCTGTGGCTCGCACTGTGGCAACCAGCCTCCAGCGATTGCAATCCCAGGCCGAGCAGCAGTCGGTGGGACGCAGGTGGAATTGGTCGTTGACTGAAATAATGACGGCCGCACTGGCACTGGCGGGGATACTGTGGAGTCGTTCGCCGTGGCGTGGTCGATTATGGCCGCGAAGGGTGTGGCAGCTCGTTTGTTTCGTGTTGTTGGGGTTGCTTGCCGGAAACCTTTTGTCCCTCGCTCTACTAGCCGGTTGGACGCGAGGGGGAGTCCCTTTTCAACTCGCGCCGGGGCTCAGCC
The DNA here is from genome assembly GCA_038215215.1 of Pirellulales bacterium. Lineage (GTDB taxonomy): Bacteria > Planctomycetota > Planctomycetia > Pirellulales > Pirellulaceae > Aureliella. Next base: position 1,149 of record JBBQRC010000364.1, on the reverse strand, counting down.
TGTTATTGACGGTGGCTGTTATCTGGCCCATTCTGACTAAGGAAAACGTTTATTGCGATCATCTTTGTCCACACGGCGCTCTGCAACAGTGGTTGATTCGCTGTCGCAGTCGGAATGCAACCACATCGCCCAACGCGGCGAACCAGCGGTGGGGGATCTCAGTAATAAATCGGTTGCTAACCATCACGCCCTACGTTGCCATTGCGGCCGCATTGGCCTGGCTGCTGTTTGACTGGCCGATTCCCCTGGCTTGGCTAGAACCCTTTGATGCTTACTCGTGGCGCGTCGGCTTGACGGTCAGTTCGCTTGTTTGGCTGGTGGGAATGAGTCTCAGTTACTGGCGACCGATGTCGTATTGTCGACTGCTGTGCCCAACCGGGAAGGTCTTGGATTTCATTCGTCGCAAGGGATCTCGAAGGGGACACAGCCCGTCAAGTTGGCTGGGCGACGCGGTGCTGATATTGATCCTGGTGACCGCGTGGTGGCAAAGTAGATGAAGCAGCGTGGATGAGGCACGGGACAGATTTTAGATCTCAATGTTGAGTTTGCTGATTGGACGGGGGATTCGTTGGCTAGTCAGTGGGCTTCGTTTACTCGTCCTTAAGATATTGGTTCCAACCTTCAAACTGCTTGTCGAGGTGCAGGAGTTCTTCTACTTGAGCTGGGGAGTCGCTGTAATAAAGGGCATTTTGTATGGCATTGTCGCGACCGATCGACGCCGACAGGGCCGACAGAACTTGAAGATGCTGTTCGGGCATGGTTTTGGGGGTCAAGATCAGTACCATGCAGTGAATTGGTCGACCGTCGGGGGCGTCGAGTCCTAAACCAGCGCGACTGATTCCCATGGCGCCAACAATCCGTTCGCCAATGTCCAGCCGGGCGTGGGGCAAGGCCAGTCCTTCTCCCACGCAGGTCGATGCGATGCGCTCGACCCTCATCACTTCGTCAAAGATGGTTTGCGTGTCGAGCGGTAATTTGTTGACGCTGACCGCCAATTCGACGAGCTGTCGAATGGCTGCTTCTTTGGTTGGTCCTGTCAATGTGGTGGTGATATTTTGCTCTGACAAAAAATCGAGGATGCGCGCGCGATCGCGTCCAAAGTCGCCGGAGCGTTGCAAGCCGATGCGCGTCAGTATCGGACCAACCGTT
>JBBQRC010000363.1:0-5865 GCA_038215215.1 Pirellulales bacterium | reverse complement strand
CACCAATCCTTGACCGACGCATCTTCAGTATCGCGCCGGCATCAACAATAACTGCCACGTCCTTCGGAACGTCCAACGTTGCACCATCAGGCAAGGCTCGTCCCAGGGTATCAAAGCCAATTTCATAGGCCAGATTGTCCGCTGGCGAGCTCAGCTTGCCATCGGCCCCGCCGTTACCGACAATACGCACGGTATCCCCAGGCTGCGCGGCAACCAAAGCATCCTTGATGTATTTGAACGGAGCTGACGCCGAACCGTTGCCAGTACTCGTCGCTGCCTTATCCACGAATTTCGTGGTTGTAGGACCCGACGGCCGGAACCAGAAATCGGCCACTCCGCCGGGTTTACCATCCCCATCCCCGTCTACTGCGGTCCCTGTGCTATCCTGCAGGAAGTCGCGGGGAATTGCTTTGTAGTCCATGCGCAATTGGTAATTACCCTCTGAACGTCCGCCAATCCCACTGTCGGCAATTGTTGGGTCGTAAGCGTTGTTGCCGCTGGCAGTCACCCCAACAATGTAATTACCCGCCCCCAACTCGAGTTCGATGTAGGAATCCGAACTGAAGTAATCATCGTTAACCGCGATGACCTCCCAACCTGTCAGGCCTTGTTTGTAGAGACGAATCTCAGTGTCCAACAAACTGGCTTGACTCATTCGTTCCGCAAAGGTTTCAATGGTAAAACGACCACTGACGGCACGGCCAGCGGGATCTTGGGGAATGGTGAATTGGTAAAGGTCAACATCTTTGCTCTCAGGGCGATAGAGGTACTGACCGTGGACAATGTCGGAGTCACCTGGAAGCACGATCTCAGTCCCAACGCCAGGTGCGAAGACCGCGTTAAACGACTGAATCGTCAACTGGGACACTTCATCCGCGAGACCCAACCCCAGCAAACGTCCAATCCCCTGCATCGCCGCCCGCATGAACGGCCCACCAAACTCGCTGACCGTGGAGCTGCTGAAGTCTTGGGTATCGAGAACTGTCGCCAGTTGGCCGTTCGTCAAAATACCTGATTCATAGGTATTAAAGCCTGGCCCATTCAGCCCAATGATTCCAGAAATACCGCTACCAGGAATATCCTCAAAGGGGCTGACCGCCCGCATGTCTCCCACCGCTACCGTCAAGCCGCGATTCGTGCTCTCCACAAACCGGATTCCCAAATAACGCTCATACAGCGAAAAGATTTCGCGTACGCGCTGCTTTTGCTGTTCTGTAATCGCATTGAGCAGAATCGTATTATTGAACGAGGAAGTGCCAAGCTGACCCTGAAAATTATAAAAAACGACGCTGATGCCATTGACCGTATCGCCAGCTTGGGTCACCAATTTCTGCAGCTGGATTTGGCGATTGCCGGTATCATCGTTGGCGCCTGGAAAGTCCAACGGCAGCGGCAGGGTGTTGATAATCGCGGAATTGAGCAACAGCGACTGCGAGCCTGCGCCACCCGGAGTCCAGTTGGCACCCAAGTTCAATGCGCCGGTAAAGGTATCGGCGGGATCGGTCGCCGGTGTCACTTGCACCGGTGGCAACGGCATACTTTCGCTGGTACCAATGCGTAAACGCAAATCGCTTTTTGGCAATGGGACACTGGCTGCATTAACCAAATCATCCAGATTGCGACTGAATCCCAACGTCACACGATCCGAGTCGGGATAGTAGCGCACCGAATTCGGAAGAATCGCGGTGTCGTCGGTGTTAGTAAGTGTTCCCGCAGTATGGAACAGTTGATAGTAAGCGGGATTAATCGCACTCGTCGAGCTGCTCGCACCTGCCGTAAAGACGATGACATCATTATTCTGGAAATAGAGCGGGCTACGTAGTGTCTTCAAGGTTGCCAGGGGCGTGCCATTGACCGACACCACATTGTTGACGTCAATCAGATCGTCATCATTAAAATAGACTTCAATCTGGTTCCGCTGCTGAACCAACTGACCCGTCGCGCTGCGAGTCACAGGCTGAGGAACGATCGACTGCACCTGAGCCCCGAGATCGAGCTCAAAAGCAACTGCCTGAGAAACGCCGCCGTTGAAGGCATTGCCATCCACATCACGGAGCGTCCGAACACCTTGGCCAACGATCTCGATGCGATATTTATCGTCCGGTAAGGCTTCCGCAAAACGCACCACCACTTCGCGACCGCTGTCTCCCAAACCGACATAAGCCGGGATGACTTCTATATCCAAAACACCCGACAAAGTAAGTGGCGAATAGTTGATTGGCAAAAGGCCGAGACGAGTGGCTCCGGCGCCACTTTCCAACGTGGCCCGAATCAAGCCATTGGAAGCTGAGCTGCTATTGAGCGCATCGACAAATTCCTGGACGGAAGTCGCAAACAGCGCATTGGTATTCAGTTCGACGTTAATCGTTTTACCTAACGAACTAACGATGGGCGTCCCCGCTCCGCCACGATCACGCCCCGTGACCGTGACCGAAATTCCCAACCCCGCGTTGCCACTTTCGATGGCCGACAAGCGAACTTGCAATGTCGATTGACCAAATCCTGTCGTCACTTTGGCCGCATTGGCACCCGTAAGCACCAATGGCCGCGTCGTGTCGACCGTCTGGCCAATGCCGATCGTCTGCGAGCCACGCAAACGCAGCGCGTAGACTAAATTGGTGGCTGGCGTGTTGCCCGCGGGATTAAACGCCTGTAACAAATCTTCAACCCGCGTTTCTAATGCGGGATTGGAATTCAACTGAACGTTGACCTGACGGCCATTGACCGTCACCACGGGCGCACGATTATCAGTACGATTCACCTTAGTGAAGTTGATTTGGATGCCGTTGCCAGCTTCTCCTGTCTCTCGCGCATAAAACTCCACCAACGTTTGCCCACCGCTGCGGAAGTCGGTAGCCACACTCGCCCGCTCGAAGACTCCATCCGCTCCGCTGCGAACAATGCGGATTCCACTAAGCGTATTAGGATCGATCGCTGCACCGTTATCAAATCGCAACGTGAGCTCGCGAGGCGAAACGTGCAGGATCTCGCCGTTTTCAAGCAACGACCCGGAATTGGGCTGAATCCCCAATAACTGCGGACCGACGGCCATCAAGTGACGGGCTTCGAGGTTCTCCATGAGGATCCGTCGAGCACTCTGTCGCTTGAGCAAACGTTTGCGTGCCAATAGGTTACGTGATGATGTCAAACCACCAATGGCCATGAATTAACCTCTCGATGGAGAGCTGAGTAGAACTGGGTGCATGTAGCTAAAACAATCCAAATACCACGCCGAAGTTTAGGAAAACACGGTGTTTTGCCGGCCTGTGCCAACTGTGGCCGACGTTAACTCGGGGTATCTGGGTGCTCTAGGAAAAGAAACGCTGCGAGTAGGATTGTAATTGGGACCTGGCGAATTTCAACGAAAACCAGGGGTTTCCATCGCGTCATACCCTGTCGGTTTAGTTGATGTCGATACAAACGGAACTGTCCGCATTTGCACGAGCCTGCCACTAAGGAACCAAAGCAATCCCTTCGCGATCATCTCGTTGGAAGCAAATCGCGCACTAAAAGTTCCCTGCTCTGCCCTAAACCCCCGCAGTATGTGCAATCCGTTCGTGATTGCGGGTCATTTATTTAACGACTGGCAAGCCAGTGCCATACAAGACAAGAGAATCCCTAAATCTAAGCTGTTACGCAGCGCTAGGGAAAAATGGCTTTAAAGTGAAATGGGTGCAAGCGATCTGCACGGGACCGCGCATCCTCCAAAATCGTGTCGACATCGGAAACGACGTCTAACCGCTTCGCCTTACCCTTCACCTGGACTACAACGGTGCGTTTGAAGTCCACTATTTCGGGGGTCAGCCAAATCCAGACAGTTCGGGAGGGAATGCTGATTACTCGCACCATATTTTCTTGTGGTACGAGTTTCGCCTCGATGTGGCCAGCGTCGCGAGGGTTAAAAGCAAAGGCATTATTTGCGGTCTGGTAATCAACTGCTTCGACCCAATAGAAGAAACGATCGCCGGTACGCATCATCGTTACATCGATTTCCGGAGGCGCGAGCTGACGACGGTGGCTGGATAATTCCATCCATTCCATGATGCGCGGCAATTCCTCAGGAAAATAGCCACCCTCGCGGCCATGGTACTCCGCAACAATTGCGTCGTAGCGCGGGCTGGAGACATATTTGTCCAGCGTTTTGCCAATCTGCTCTTTAAATCCACTGGCATCATGTTCGCCGTATACAGCGTAAATTGGCATTAACTTCGCATTCTGCTCCGAGTAATGCAAAATGTGCTTGTCGGCGCTTGGTGAGATCAGCACGGCCCCAGCCCACAAATCGGGATGCGCTAACGCCAAATCCCAGGCGGCGGCAGCACCGGCCTGGTGACCAGAAACAAAAACCCTGGCCGTGTCGATTGAAAAGTTCCGCTGTGCATCTCGCAGGCAACGCAAAATTCGCTGCTGCTCCGGTTCCGAATAATCGTACTTCGTCTGGTGTCCTTGGGCCCACACGGGTGAGACAACGATATAACCAAAACGGGTGGCGTTTCCGTAACGCTGGCCAGTATTGGGTTCGAAAGTGCCACACCACCAATCGACCTGGTAGTCGGGGGAAACACCCATCCCGGGTAGACTGAGCACGCAAGGATAACTACGATTTGGATCGTATTCGGGGGGCGTCTGAACCACATATTCCACCGGGCCGGCGCCACCTGGGCCGGCGTTTTCGAAGTTGGGCAGTGACAAGCGATACAGTCCGGGTGGGTCCTTTTCTGCCACAGCGGGTGGTTTCATGGGTGGTTTCAGGTGCGCCAGGAGCTTGGCGACATATTCCGCCTGACCGCCTTCTTCCGCCTTCAGTTGAGCCATGATTTGGCCACGCTTGGCTTCGTCGGTTTCGACCAAGTATTTTTCGACGAGCGGCCGTACTCGCGAAAGCGATTTGGTCGTTGCCAAATTGTCCAAACCGGCGCCTGGTCCCAACAGCCATCCTGAAAGTGCCAGTGACAACCGTTGCTCGTCGGACAGTGAACCATCGTTTCGCAACCGCTGGTAATCGGTCAAGCGAATGACGGAGTCCAAGCTGACTTCGTCCAGAATCTCCTTTACCAAGGGCTCGACGAGCGGCTGGTCGGCGGCGGGCAACTTTTGCATGTCCGCTTGGATTGCCGCCGTAATTTGTGCCACCGTTTGCAATTCGGCCTTAAGCGAGTCGACCTGATTTTGCACGTCGATTTGAACTTCGAGAGGCAAGACGGACAAGGGAAAAGCTTGCAGGACCTGTGCCGCGCGCTGATGCTGTCCTGACTTCCTCCATAACTTGACCTCAGCAAACAACTGCCTGGCACGCAGCACGTCTAATTTTTCCAACATCGATCGCTGCGGTTCGAAATCGGTTGGAAACTTCTTCAATGCTTGCTCGAGTTCAGCCCGCGCTTCGGTATAACGCTCCGCCTCCAAATAAAGTTGAATCATCCGCTTCCATTCGTTGGGGCGGCTTAAATCCAATTGGTGATGGAGGATTTCTTGTAATTTGGCGGACGAAATCGTGGACGTAGCAATGCGTTGGTCCCACATGATCGAGTCCGAGACACGGAGCGTTTCGACCTTGCAATACGTGGGAGAAATTGCCGTAATGGCTTGCAGCAACTGCTTGGGTCCAGAGGACAACATGATCCAATACTCGCGGCGACCAAACTTATTGAAGTCAGACACGCGAAGGACCCCCAGGGCATTCAAATCGCCGCCGTTGGTTTCCACTTCTTCTTTGTACGGCAACTCGATCAGCACGTGGGGTGGCGCGTTGGAGACAGCCGCGCCGATAACGTTGGTCGTTGAACTATTGAAGTAGGTATATCGCAAGTCATCATCCAGCTCATAAATCGACTTACCACCTACCTGCAGCCCTTTTTGCGCAGC
>JBBQRC010000362.1:0-5870 GCA_038215215.1 Pirellulales bacterium | reverse complement strand
GGGTTGGGATGAGGGGGGCCGAATCCTAAGGAAAGTCGACCCCTCACCCTAACCCTCTCCCCTGAGTACAGAGATGGTGCAGCTTTTAAGTTGTGTAATTACAAAGGTTTATAATGAACGCGATCTTGCTACCAATGAACCAATTCATCATTCGAGGGTGAATGAGATGCCAGTTCGCTTTGCTAGCACTCGTCGCGTTCGCTATTCATTGGTTATTTTCGATAACTGGTGGGCATCATGGAACTTAAAAGCTGCACGATCTCTACAGGGGCGAGGGGAGTGACTATCACCCCGAACCCTCTCCCCTGAATACAGGGGCGAGGGGAGTGACTTCCACCTAAGCGACTTCCCAGCCTGCGCGATATTCTTTGCGTAGGAATTTATCGGCCTCTGGGCAATCGACGGCTTTCAATGCCTCGCCATCCCAGGCAAAGCTCTTGCCGGAGCGAAAAGCGACGTTACCGAGTAAAACCGTCTCGCTGAGAGCTCCAGAGTAATCGAAGTTGCAGGTTGTCGGCGAGCCATCGCGGCAAGCTTTTAGCCACTCACGATGGTGTCCGATCGACTTCGGAATGGATGGCGCTGGCGGCTTGAAATCGGCAAATTTCTCAGCCGGGAAGAGTTTGTACTTCGAGTAGTCAGCAAACATTTTGCCTGCGGTACCGACGAACATAACTCCGTTAGCGGGCACGCGTTCACCGGCAACTTCTTTCGGAATCATTTCGCCGTCGTACCAAGTGAAATTCAACCCCGGCATGCTTCCGCGGGCGGGGAATTTGTAACGTACGATCAACCCGAGCGGCGCCGTCTCTGGGTGGACCGCTGGACCTTCTGCTTCAACATGGATCGGGTGCTTGAGATCTAGCGCCCAGAAAGGCAAATCCATGTAATGGCAGCCCATGTCGCCTAGTGTTCCCTGTCCGAAGTCCCACCACTTGCGCCATTGTGCAGGGTGATAGCGACCTACCGCAAATGGGCGGACGGGTGCGGGGCCGAGCCACAAGTCCCAGCTCAACGTGGCCGGTGGAGTATCCGCTTTCTCAGGCCGATCGCCGCCGCCCCAGCCCTTGCCAACCCAGACGTGCACATCGGTTACATCGCCGATCGCACCTGCTCGGATCAATTCGACAACGCGACGATAGTTGTCACCGGCGTGAATCTGAGTGCCGAGTTGAGTGGCTACGCCCGCTTTCTTGGCTTCCGTCGCGATCAGCCGCGCTTCTGCGACGGTATGTGTCAGCGGTTTTTCGCAGTAGACGTGTTTTCCCGCGCGAATGGCACGAATGGTGGCTGGTGCATGGTTGTGATCGGCGGTGGCGACTAAGACCGCGTCGATCTTGTCACTTTCGCGATCGATCAACTCGCGATAATCGGCGTAGGGTCGTGCCTCGGTGTGGGTGCTCAGCGCGCGGTCCAAATAAGTGCGATCGATATCACAGAGGGCTACGATCTTCTCGTGAGAGATTTCTTGGAGGTTATCTCCGGCTCGATTGGCAGTTCCAATACAGGCCAAATTAAGCTTCTCGTTAGGCGACTTGCTTTGAGCAACCGCGACACTCGAAAAATATCCGAAGCTGGTCGCCGCTGCGCCAGCGGCCGTTGTTTGCAGAAAACTTCGACGGGAAGTCGTAAACCTATTACCACTCATCAACAACTCCAGAACTGAGGTAGGATCATGCATTAGGAAGGCGGAGTATTCATGCTAAACGCTAGCAGGTGTCACTCGCAAGTCGCTGGCGAGGTTTTTCATGGACAAATTATGGGCGAACTCGCACAGCGACACCTTCTTCAGGTGCTTGGGATTCCGCGCTGACGCCTCAGTGCGGATGGAGAAGCGTTGACAGTAGTTGGCTGAAACAATCGTGCGTGGAGTGGACTGCTGCCATCGAAAATTTGCCACTGGAGAACGCGTTATGTTATGCTCAGTCCCACTAACGGTAGCCGGAAGCGTCACTAGCTATCAAAGCCATCGATTCCGTGGAGTGCTCGAAAACATGCTGCGCTGTTTACTTGGCTCGCTACTCTATTCATCAGTAGTGATTACTTGCTTCACGCCCTCCGCTCTCGAGGGCATTGCCTTTGCCGATAACCCCAAGCAACAAGTAGCGATTGGTGAGATCAACTTCACTATCCCGCAAGGCTTTACGCTCACGCAAGTTTCTTCAGAAAAGCTTATCAAGTGGCCTGTTGTGGTCGATTGGGACGGTGATGGCCATCTGCTGGTGGTGGAATGCGGTGGAGTGGCGAAGCCGATTGTTGAGCATAACAAATTGATGCTTCACCGGTTGGTGCGACTGATTGACACCAATCGCGATGGTGTGTTCGATCGGCGTATCGTCGTTGCCGACCAGTTACCGCTGACGCAAGGAGTCCTCTCGATCGGCCACGACATACTGGTTTGCTCGCCACCCGAAATCCTACGCTTGATTGACGAAGACGGAGATGGGATTTGCGAAAAGCGCGAAGTGTGGTTTGACGGACAAACGATTACCGGCTGTGCCAATGATCTTCATGGTCCTTATCTGGGACGCGACGGTTGGGTCTACTGGTGCAAAGGAGCCTTTGCGGAACAACAGCATCAGTTGCTTGACGGGCAACAGTTAACAACCAAAGCCGCACACATTTTCCGTCGCCGCTTGGAGGGTGGTCCGATCGAGGCGGTGATGACCGGAGGGATGGACAATCCCGTCGAGGTGGCCATCACGCCCGAAGGTGAGCGGTTCTTCACAAGTACATTCCTGCAAACGCCCGGCAACGGTCTCCGCGACGGCATTGCACATGCGATTTACGGCGGTGTTTACGGCAAGCCCAACAGCGTTTTGGATGGCCATATTAGAACGGGCCCACTGATGCCGATCATGACACAACTGGGCGCCGCCGCCCCTAGCGGCTTGATCTGCTTGCGCTCCAATCAGCTGGTGGAGTCACCGACACCCCAGACACGGACATTGGTAGCAGCTCAGTTTAACTTGCAGAAAGTGACGGCACATCAATTACAACCAACTGGTGCCAGCTTTACGACCCTCGATCAGGAGTTAGTCGTGGCGGATCGGATCGACTTTCACCCGACAGATATCTTGGAGGATGCTGACGGCAGTTTGTTAGTCATCGACACCGGAGGATGGTATGACTTATGTTGTCCAACATCGCGGATTGATCAAAAAACTGCATCCGGCGGCATTTATCGGCTGCAGCGTGAGGCAGTTCCAGCCAGCACTGTTCCAACCACCACAGTGCCAGCCGTCGAAGTTCCTCAGGATGAGCTGGCGGGCCAACCCCAACTTTTGGTCAAACAGTTGCATGACCCACGCCCGTGGGTGAACCGCAGAGCGCAGCTAACCATGAAAAATTTGGTTCGCGAGCATGCGGGCGATGCGGTGCATTCCCTGGTGCTGTATAAAAACACGGCTGCTTTGATCGAATTGCTCCAGCAGGAATTACTTGATGCCACGCTTCCGCAGGCGCTCCGGTTGGAATCGCTTTGGGGTTTGTGTACCTTGGGCAGCGACGATGCGCTGGCGGCTTTATCAAAAGCCTTATGGGCAGACGACCCGTCTCTCGTTCAGGCTGCCTGTCATGCCGTAGCCTTGTATCGCTTTAAGCCCGCCAAGGGAACGCTTGAGCAACTAGTTCAAGTTGAGCGAATCGCGCAGCGGCGAGCTGCAGCCGAAGCGCTAGGACGCGTCGGTGATGCGCAATCCATCCCGGCGCTGATGAATACCTTGAAGCCAGAGTTAACTGATCGGATGTTAGAACATTCGGTGACCTACGCTCTGATCGAGTTGCGCAAGCCCAAGTCGATTGCTCCTTACGCCAACTCCGCTGCGCTGCCACGGCAACGGCAAGCGGCGATGATCGCATTGGATCAACTTGCTGCCTCGGAGATGCTCAGCGCAAGTTTTTTGCTGGATGCTGCGTTCTCAACGGATGCCGGCCCAGCAGAGGCTGCCGCGCAGATATTAAGCAAAGACAAAAGCTGGGCTGACCAGTGTGCACAGCATTTAACTCTGCGCATGCGTTCGTTGATGGCAGAGAATCAGGCGGAGGAAGTTCTGCCCGCTTCGCTGCGAATCATTCTGAGTGCCTGGAAAGATACAGATGGGGTTAAACAAATTGTCAATGAGCGGATGGTGGGTTTGGATAAGGCGGGACCTGCGGCTCAAATGCATACCCTACGGTTGCTCGAAATTTACCGTGGTGGAGTTTTGGAAGCCAATTGGAGCGAACCCGTAGCTGCTTGGCTGGCCGATTCTACTTCCCAGTTGGTCGTGCCGTTGATTGATTTGCTGAGCAGCATGGATCTCTCACGTGCACCAGCAGTCACTGAAAGCCTATTGAGGTTGGCAAAGAACTCCGGCAGTGCACTCGAGCGAATGCAATTTATGTCGGCACTTCCGAATGGTACAGAAACCGGTGACGAGGAGCTTGAACAATTAATTTTAAATTCGCTGGCGTCCCAGGATATGGCAGTGACTCAAACGGCGCTGCAAGCGCTCAAGCGCATCCGGCTGACAAGTACCGGCGGAGCGAAGTTGCTCGAACGGCTTAAGGAACAGCCCCCACGAACATTGGCCATAGCGGTCGAGGCGATCAGTCGCTTGGGCGATGACAACTTGGATCAAGACATGCTCAACTCGCTGACCGCGATGCCCAGCGCGCGGACTTTACCAATGGATCAGCTTCGCAATGCTTATAGCAAACGCGATGCGGTACTTCGCGGTTTAGCGGATAAAACGGTGGCTGCGTTGACTCAGGCTCCTGCAGACGTTCAGGCTACGGTATCAAGCACGTTGGCCAAGCTAGGTCCCGGTGATGCTATTCGTGGATTGCAATTGTTCCGCAGTAACAAGACTCAGTGCAGCGGTTGCCATCGCCTCGGTTATGTGGGCGGTGAAATCGGACCTGAATTGACGCGCATCGGTGGCAGTCGCACGCGCGAAGCCCTGCTGGAAGCGATCCTATTCCCGAGCGCTCGCTTGGAGCAGAGTTACCAACCTACGAAGGTGTTGACGCATGATGGTCAGATTTACAATGGCTTAATCAAACGGCAACTTAGTCCCAGCACCTTTCAGATGCAGTTAACAGTGGACAAGACCATTACCTTAAGCAGCGAGGATATCGAGCGGCAGGAGCCAAGCAATGTGTCAATCATGCCGGCAGGTATGCTCGAACTGTTAAATGTCGACGAGCTAGCCGATCTGCTGGCACTGCTTGAATCTGGTAAGTAACTGTGTTACCTCTGGCGAGTGCCGGGTTACCTCTAGCGAGTGCCGGGTTACCTGTGGCGAGTAACCCGGTTGACTCGGGCGCGCGATCGGGTGTCTCAATCGATGATGAGCGAAGTGATCGGTTTTCGCAACGCTTTGGGGAGATGGTTTTTCAAAACTCCATTGGAAGCCTTGCCCCAGCCCAGCGGACGCTGTCGATAGGAAACGCTGCTCCAACCGGAATCCAAGGCAGCAGCATCGGCCTCATTTAAGCGAATCGCCGCCCCATCCACAAAATCCGCCGCCTGCCGCGAATTCAACTCAATGCGGCTGCGCGGCTGAAAAGCGTCGAAGGAGACAACGCTGGCGGCGTAGCTGGGTTGCCATTGTTGGCCGCGACCGGCAGCAAGGGGGACTCCAGCAGACGCTTTGGCGATCCATTCGTGTGGAAACTGCGGGGCGAAGTAGTGCAATTCATCGCGCTGCTGCCATACATCCACTGCATCAAGGGATTCGGTCCAGTGCCACCAGGGGAATTCCTGTGGCGACAGCTTGGCGGAGCTGAAGTTAGCGGATGTTGGTGATGATCGCTTGGTTTTAGTTGGGCGGTGGTTTGTTAGGTGCAACAGTTGGTTGGGAATTGTAGGGGTATCATTCACGGGA
>JBBQRC010000361.1:0-5870 GCA_038215215.1 Pirellulales bacterium | reverse complement strand
AACAGCACTGATTGAAAAATAAGGCTAACGGCGGCATTGTCATCCTCAGTCTTAGCCAACCGCTCAACCAGCCCTTGTCCCAACAATTCGTTCATCAGTTGCTTGTTGTTACTGATAAACAGCGCCTCGCCGACGCTAAGTTGCAAATTCTCTCGTGGCATTTCAAATCGCGAACTGAGACTTCGACCAGCTTGCGAGGCTGATTCAAACCGTTTCTCACGCTCTTCGAGCGGGATACTACTTCCAACGGACTCGGGGTCCAGGGTGGCAACTTTCAACGATGCCCCAATCTGGGTCGGCGTCAGCAAACGAACTCGACCCACTGCAAATAACTTTTCAGCCGGTCTCGTCTCGGCCTGATCATCCCAGGCACTGTCGCGAGAATACGTCCGACTCATCGTTAGCCCGCGAATCAATCGTTTCAAATCGAACTCATGGGCTACGAGGTCAGCAGCCAACCACTCTAGCAAGGCTGGATGACTGGGAGCATTCTCACTATGCATTTGATCAACCGGCATCACTAAGCCATAACCCAGCAACCGATACCAGATGCGATTGACAATTGAGCGCGCTAGCCATTCCCGCCCCTTTGAACTGAGACCTGATTCAACAATTCGAGCACGACGGCTATAGGTTGGCTGAGGCGGTGGTTTCTTGTCATTGCGCAACTGTTCAAGTTGCTTTTTCTCAGCCTGTTTGTCCTGGTCGCTAGGCTCTGACTGTTCGGGTTCATTGAGCACTTCGCCGGTCAGGAACATCAGTTGCGCGCGGCGTTGCTCGCCTTGGGTCGTAACATAATCGACCAAGCCATATCCCCGCTCGGCCACGAAGCCTGCATTTTCGAAAGTCCTCGCAAAGAAGGACTTCATGCCGAAGTAATGATCCTGTTTCCAATCACTAACAAGCGGATGGTCGTGGCATTGAGCGCAACTGATGTTGACACCGAAGAACCTGACACTGACATCGTTTGTCATCTTGTCGACGTCATTTAGGCGAGCCCTGATAAACTTGCCAGCGCCTGAGTTAGGATCCTCGCCTTGCTCCGCTAACATCAAATCCTTGAAGATCATATCCCAAGGTCGATTTTCCGCCACAGACTTTTTGAGATAATCCCGCAAGTTGCCGCTATCGGGGTACATCAATAGAGTTTCGAGTTCGTCCGTTTGATGCCGCACGAACCCTTCGCTATTCATGAGTCGGTCGATCCATTCCGCCCGCTTCGACCCGCACGGAGACTCAACAAACTCCCGAGTCTCCGACGCTGCTGGGATTCGGCCAACCAAGTCGAGCATCAGGCGTCGAATAAATCGGGTATCGTTAAGTTGATTTCCAACATCAACTTTGGCTTCCAGCAGGCGCGCATCAATGTAATGGTCAACAACGGACGCGATGTCACTACTACTTGTTACCTGCCCCAACAAATAACTCGGCAAGATTGCGACAACACAGAAGCCAAAAACATAAGCAGACGATCGAATCAATTTGGCTGCTAAAGACTTCATGATCATGGCAGGCAATCAGTGGTGGGAAAGATCGGCACTAGCGATCGTTGGCGGGACCCTCAGTGTATTTCCCTTCTAGCGCCCGCTGCAAGCGCGTCACAAGATTTTTCGAGCAATAAGTGGAGATACTCCTTGCAGGCTGATTTCAAATGCCCTTAACTTTGCCCGTCTCCGGCTTGTCGTCGGCGTGCATCCCGATACGGTCCTGGCCGCCGCGATATGGGATCAACAAGCACCGTCGTCAAAGACGCTGAGGTCAACGTCGCGAGCCAGCTTGCTACCCATTCGCCGGGTTTTTCCCGCGCGGGTCGGGCGCTTCGAAGTCGTGCGAGGGCGCAGCAAAAAGGCCGACCACGAGGTGGTCGGCCCGTTTTCCTCTGAGATGCGCTCCCGCGTCAGAAGCCGAACCGCAGCGACAATCCGCGTCGCAAAACGCTACCGCTAAGTCCCGAGCCTCCGTAGTATCTCGACTGATAGCCGTACTGAGGCTGATAGCTGTACCGATACTGAGAGCTGTACTGAGGCTGATAGCTGTACTGAGGCTGATAGCTGTGGTACGAATCGTGACTCAAGCTGTCGTGGTAGCGATCATGATTCAGGTCCTGGTGCAGCCGGAAGTGCTGGTAGGGCGACTGCGGGAACTGATGCTGATCAGCGTGGTACTGCTCTCGGTGGAATTCATTGTGGTCTAAGTCCTGATGGACTGAGCCGTGTGAATCGCCGTAGCCGTAGCCAGAGTTTTGAGCGGTGGCGGTTTGGCTCGCGACGATTAAACCTGCTACCGCAGCGGCCGAGATCCAAAGTGTGTTGCGAAACATGCGTGACTCCCTGCAAGGTTGTGCTTGTCGCCAAGCAATCGTAAGCGTCTACTCCATCAAACCGCGACTTGCCCTCCATTGCACAACTAATGAATAAGCAACAGCCGTGCCAAATCCAGCAAGCCTCACCGGATCTGCATAGATTGCTGAATACACCACTAATCTTGCTCCGTTTTCGTCAATTTTGCGGGCGGTGAAGCGACGCCCAAACTGACATCTCGCCGAATGAGGTCAATTTGGCTTCACGTGAATCAATTTGATTCCAACGCCGGAGAACGGTTTCATCAACGGACCGCGAATCTGGCCTACCGCTCGAGGCGCTGGCGTCCATCAATGGATCGGCGTCCTTCGCGACAGGGCGCGAGAGATCTTCTCGGCATTTATCGAGACCGGAAACCAGAAAGAGACGAGCAACATCGCGTATGATGATCAACTGGAGCGATGAAGTGAGTTGCTGCTCCGGCTGTCCGCACAAAATTTGCAACTTCTAAGGGAGAATATAGATGAAGACGCTTGCTTTTCGAACCCTCCCGCTGGCTTGGCTGTTACTGACATTCCATGCTTTTGCACAACAACCATTCGCGTCAGAAGCTCCCGCAAAGCCATTAAATCGAATCACTGTGTCAACGCCCCAAGGCCTGCAAGAATTGCTTGCCTACACTGGCACGCCCTTGCCGCTGGTCAGCTCTCATCGCGGTGGCCCACAAGTCGGCTATCCGGAGAACTGCTTAGAAACGTTCGAACACACTTTGCAATACACCTACTCGATGCTGGAGATCGATCCTCGTTTCACCAAGGATGGCGAAATTGTCATTCATCACGATCCAACACTCGACAGGACAACGACGGGCAACGGCCCAATTAAGGATCTGACCCTGCATGAATTGAAGCAACTGCGTCTGCGCGATCCAGAGGGGAAAGTGACGCCTTACACGATCCCTACGCTCAGCGAAGCGCTTGAGTGGGCGCGTGGCAAGGCGGTTCTCGTTCTCGATTCGAAGGATGTAACAGTCGCTGCGCGTGTTAAAAAGATTGGAGAGCACAAAGCGGAAGCCTATGCCATGTTGATTGTCAACAGTTTCAAGGATGCCCAAACGTGTTACGAATTGAACCCCAACATCGTGATGGAAGTCATGATACCAAACCATCAAAAGGCCACCGAATTCGATTTGCTTAATATTCCTTGGCGGAACGTAATTGCCTTTGTCGGCCACAATCCTCCAGAGCATAAAGAACTGTACGACTTTATCCATTCCAAGGGGGCGATGTGCATGATCGGCACTTCACGCAATCTCGACCGTCAATGGCTTGAGAAAAAAATCTCCAACATAGAAGCGCTCGAGCTCGGCTATCGCGCATGGCTCAATCGCGGTGCAGACATTATCGAAACCGATATCCCCGTCCAGCTTGCGCCGATGCTTTACGGGACCACGCCCATTCCCGATTCACGGAAGAAGTTTTTCTCCATTGAGTAGGGCTAAAGCAGAGCCTGTCGGCGTAGCCTTGAACCACTGCTTCGCAGTGCATCGGCCAGCCGCCGGGAAAACGCATGCTTTCCTTGGATTCAATATGCGGAAACCATAAAAGTAAATGACTAAAATGAGCCCAAACAATCGTCGGGATTTCGTAGCAACTTCGGTCGCCGGTGCGATAACTTGGTCGATCTTGCCCAGACATGTAGTTGGGGCTCAAGGGCAACCAGGACCGTCGGACAAGCTGAACGTGGCGAGCGTGGGAATCGGTGGCCAAGGTGGTGGAGTGACCAGCGCACTCTCGAAGCTTCCCAATGTCAACATTGTTGCGCTGTGCGATGTCCAGCGATCGCATGAAGCGCGGATGGCCAAGGAATATCCTAATCGTCCTTTTTTCCAAGACTATCGAATCATGTTGGAAGAGGTGAAAGGTATTGATGCGGTGATGGTCGCTACTCCGGATCATTGGCATGCGCCGATTGCGCTGGCCGCCATGCGATTGGGAAAGCATGTCTATTGCGAGAAGCCGCTGACCCATACGATCGAAGAAGCGCGGCTGATGGCACGTGTTGCCACCGAGACTAAAGTCGTTACGCAGTTGGGAATGTTGGCCACGCTGGCGAAGGGCTGCGTCAGACGAAAGAGTGGATCGACGCTGGGGTCATTGGCAACGTGAAAGAGGTTCACACCTGGTCCGATCGTCCCGGCAAATTTTGGCAAACGCAAGGCAAGCCTCGTCCGACAGGTTCGTTTCCCGTTCCAAGCACTTTAGACTGGAATCTCTGGCTGGGGCCAGCCGCTGATCGGCCATATCATCCCGATTATGCACCTAGGCAGTGGCGCGGATTCTTCGACTTCGGATGCGGCGCACTCGGCGACATGATGGTTCACAATGCTGATCCCGCTTGGTATGCACTAGAACTTGGTGCCCCAAGTACCGTCGAAGCGGAAACCGGCCCAACCAATCCGGACACGTTCCCGGAATGGACCATCGTAACTTGGAATTTCGCAGCCAGGGGAAAGCGCGGACCGGTCAAGGTCATCTGGTATGACGGTGGTAAAAAGCCGCCACTGCCACCCGGCTCTGAGTCAGATCGTATTCTCGACGACAATGGTATCTACTTTGTCGGCGATAAAGGTGTAATTCTTTGTGGAGGTTGGTCGAAAGAGCCTCGATTGGTCCCAGACTCGTCTATGGCCAACTTTGATCCACCCAAGCCCACCATTCCGCGCAGTGTCGGGCATCACCTCGAGTGGGTCAACGCGTGCATCGCTGGCAAGCCTGAAGACGCCAAGGCCGGTTTCTGGTATTCAGCGCCTTACACCGAGTCCTTGCTCGTAGGAGTATTGCCGATTCGATTGGGTAAAAAAATTGAATGGGACGCTACGGCTATGCGAGCCACCAACGCTCCCGAAGCTGATGCGTTGATTCGAAAATCGTATCGCACCGGCTTCGGCTTGGGCTGATAAGCTCAACGCACCACCCGCTTTTGATCGGATTACAAACTAACGAGAAACTACATCCATAACTATGTGGCTAGGTCCTTGTACCGCGTGCCCTATCAGGGGCTGGGCTCGGCAAACGAACGGGGTATTGCCCTTTATACCAATCTACCCAACCTGCTGAATGTCCTGCGAAACACAATCGGGCTGGATTCAATCTGGAAAATTGAGTATTTCCCAGGATGGAGCGTCGGATACAGCGTCCATTTTTTGGTAAATCGCTCGCCTCGCAACGTTTTTCCCTTTTTCTTTTCAGGCAGTAGCCAAAGATGGCTCATCATCGCAATCTCACGCTACTGTTCTTAGTGGTCGCCCACCTAATCGTTTTAAACGGCTCACGGTGCCATGCCCAGGACGGTAATCTCTACCAAGCTCATCCAGCGGTAGTCGTGCCTCCGCCTACCGGCACAAGCACCTTCAACTCGAAACAGGTGGGTACTCGCTTCGCTAATGCGGACACGTATCGGTCGTCCCCGTGGATCCAATCACCCCAAGGATTCAATAACGCTTCCAACTATGTTTTGGACTACGATCCACCGCGCATCGATTCCGCACGTCGTTCTGCAAGTGAATAT
>JBBQRC010000360.1:0-5871 GCA_038215215.1 Pirellulales bacterium | reverse complement strand
TGGGGTTGGACGTGTGTTGGCCATGAGAGGATTGCGCCTTAAAAAGATGTCATCCTAGCACCTCTTTATATCAACGGGCGCACGATCAGAACCGAATTAATCCCCAACATCCCAAAAGAGTTGTTCAAGATGTATTTGACGCGAGTCAATTTTTGCGATTGGTTGGCGACCAAGCCGCTCAGTGCACAATCTGGATCGGGATCGTCAAGGTTGATTGTAGGGTGGCAGACTTTGTCTTGGAAACTCGGCAAATTTCCAGATAGTTCTAAAGCGCCGGCCGCGCCCATCGTGTGTCCGATGAAACTCTTGGTGTTGTTAAAGTGAGTATTTTCACTGCCGTGAAATACTTTGCGCAGGGCTTGGCACTCTTGCGCATCACCGCTGGTCGTACCTGTTGCGTGAGTACTAACAATGTCGATGTCGTTAGCCGTCAGCCCAGCCCGCTTCAGTGCCAGCTCTATACACTGAGCTTGACGCTCAGGGTTAGGTAAAACGAAGTCGGTGGCATCGGTGTTAATCGCGTACGAAACGATCTCAGCAATCACTTCGGCACCCCGTCGTTTGGCATCGCTCAAACGCTCGAGCACGAACAGGCAGGCGCCTTCGGAAACCACGATGCCGTTGCGGGCGCGGTCGAATGGGCGCGAGGCCTTGGTCGGATCAGCGTGCTCAGCCAGCGCACCTTGGCTTTTGAAACTCGCAAAGATACCAAAGGTGTGGATGCTCTCGGAAACACCACCTGCAATTGCCAAGTCGCAATCACCCAAACGCAGCATCTGCAACCCTTGGATAATACCCGCGTTGCCAGCCGCACAGGCCGCTCCTATCGTGTAGTGCGGACCGGTGACCCCCAAATTCAGTGCAACTTCGCCGGCAGGATTATTGGCAACGGTGCGTGGATTGTGGTGATGTGACCAAAATTGTGTGTCGTAATCGAAGCCTTTGATGAGAAAAATCTCGTTTTCGGTTTCGACATTGCCGTGTTCAGTAACGCCGATGTAAATGCCCACTCGCGACTTGTCGACATTGGCCCAGTCCAACCCACTGCGACGAATGGCCTCATTGGCGGCCCAAATGCCGACACTCCCTGCCCGCGTGCCGCGACGCACATCTTTTTTGGTCTGATATTGGGTGGTCGGGAAATCGCAAATCCCTGCCAGAGTCTTACCGACGTAGCGGATTTCGTACGGCTGAACCCCCGACTTTCCTTCCAGCAGACTCGCACGATAGGTTTCCAGACAATTTCCGTTTGGACTGGTCAATCCCACTGCCGTCATGACAACACGTTGTTCGTCAGGAAGCTGGGCGGCCTTATCAATTGCGGTCATGGTGGGGATTTCAGTTAAGCACAGTTGGAGTCACCGCCGAACGGGCAGCAGATCCTTGAAACTACCGCTAAGCACTAATTCTGGCAAGTTGGAGCATGGGCAGAAGGTCCCCGTTTTTCTCGCTGGCTTGAGAAAGATCCATTTTTGATCTTGCATCGTGCGACCTTTGAAATTTCCAAAAATTCGCTCAAGTTTCGCCTTGACGCGGCCGGGCGATTTTCTTCATAATCCGCAGCAGCGTACAGGAGGACGCCAGTCGACATGCGTAGAGCTGCATCACCACTGAGCCGGAAGGCAAACGAGCTTTCAGAAACGGGTGCAGCAAACATGCTTACTTGGAGTAGATCCAGCTAAGCAAGCCGCCCTACGCGGTTGATTGGGAGGAAGGGAAACCCAAAATGCACTCTGGTGAGGTTCCAACAACGACTTTCGAGTTGTTTTAGGATTAACTTCCGCAGAGTGCATCAGCGACACGGCGTGCGTGGTGCTAGCGTTGTATTTGAACCAGCTCTATCCTAATGACCAGAACCTGTTACAACGGGACGTTCATTGCGATGCTCTGGTTCGATCATGTTCGCGTGCCTGCTTGCCAGTGGAGTCATTGGTGTCGTTTACGTTTGACTCAGATACCAAAGAGCGGGTCCGCGCCGCAACAGACATTGTCGATCTTATCGGCAACCGGCTTGAGCTGCGCCGCCAGGGTCGCAACTACGTTGCGCTTTGCCCCTGGCACACTGATCGCCGTCCGAGCCTGCAGGTCAATCCAGAACGCCAGATCTGGAAATGCTGGGTATGTGATATCGGTGGTGACGCCTACAACTTTGTCATGCAGGATGAAGGCCTGACCTTTCCCGAGGCCCTCCGCAAACTGGCCGAACGCGCTGGCATTAATATTGAGCAGCCCACCTCTGCTGGAGCCGCCAAGTGGCGTGCAAGCAGCGATCAAAAAGCGGCGCTGTACAAAGTCATGAATTGGGCCAGCGAACTGTATCATCAGTATTTACTGGCCCCTGACACAGGTGCTGTGGCCCGCCAATATCTCGAAGATCGCGGCATCACCGTCGATAGCATCCATAAGTTTAAAATCGGCATGTCGCCCGATAGTTGGTCGTATCTCCTCGACCGCTGTTTGCAGGAGGGCTTCTCAGCCAGCCTGCTCGAAGCGGCTGGTCTAGTGAAGAGCCGGGAACGCGGCGGACATTATGACTTCTTCCGCCAGCGCGTCATCTTTCCCATCCATGATCGCGATCAGCGGACCATCGCACTGGGCGGCCGTATCCTGCCTGGTTCGGAAGAAAAAGCCAAATACATCAACTCTCCGGAAACGAAACTGTTCTCGAAAAGTCAGCAGTTGTACGGGCTTGATCACGCCAACCTGCCAATTCGCCAGACGAAACATGTGATCGTCATGGAAGGTTACACCGATGTCATCTTCGCCCATCAATGTGGCATTACCAACGCCGTGGCGGTATTGGGCACTGCTCTAGGCGCTGCACATCTCAAAATCCTCAAACACTATTGCGATCAAGTGATACTCTTGCTCGATGGCGATGAAGCCGGCCAACGTCGTTCCGACGAAGTGCTGGAGTTGTTCCTCGGCGCGCAAGTCGATGTGCGTGTGCTGTCCCTACCCGACGGGCTCGACCCCGCAGATTATTTGAAGTCGTTTGGCGGCGAGAAGCTCAAAGAACTGATTGCCCGCTCCGTGGATGCGCTGGAGTTCAAGATGCGCCGCGTGAGCACCGGCTTCGACCCACTCTTGGACACCCATCGCGCTAACGCAGCGGTCGAAGAGATGATTGCGCTGCTGGCTAAAGTGCCCAACAGTGGCTTGTTGAGTCACGAATCGTTCAAGATGCGTCAGGATCAGATATTGAATCGCCTGGCGAGGCAGTTCGGGATTGCTGAGTCGAGTCTGCGCGAACGATTGTCGAGCCTGCGTCAAAAGCAAACTCGTTTTGTTCGTCCAGAACCCGAAGTCCGCGCGACTGCGCCAGCCAATCGTTTGTTGCGGCCCGGTGATCTCTCGCCGCTGGAGCGCGAACTCTTGGAACTGATCATTGTCTCACCGCTCGTGGCACCCATAGCACTAGAACGCGTCCAAGCCGAATGGCTCGAGTGTGATGCGGCCCGGCAGATGCTTAACGCCTATCAGGAACTTGAATTCGCCGGACATTCGCTGCATTTTGACGATGTGCTGATCGCACTTGAAGATCCATCGCTCAAGAGCTTGCTGGTTATCCTGCACGAACAAGCCAACGCCAAGCTCAGCTTTACGCGTGAAACGGCCGAAAGCCGACTGCGTATGCTGACCTTTCGCATGGGAGAACAACAGGACGTTGTCCGCAGGCAGCGTCAAGTGTTGGAATTGCAAAGTAGTAAACTCTCCGAGGAGGATGAGCTGAATGTGTTGACGGACGTCATTCGTCAAGCGCGTTTGCGGCAAGGATTGGAAGAGCAGAACCCAGCGACTTCCGAGTCTGCGAGTGGCATGTCCGAGAACGGCCAGCCCTCGCCCCACTAACGCTTTTGGAGCATGATTGTCAAAATAATGCCTGAGCACGGTTAGCTCAGTGCGTTGACCTAAAAAGTTGAACGACCCGCGTTTTTCCACGGTCCAGCGAACCACCGCGCTCGCTGGACAGCATCAAAAGGAGTTGAATTGTGGAACTGATGGACCTAGAACTTCGTCAATTGGTTGAAAAGGCAAAGTCCCAAGGCTACCTCACCTACGGTGAAGTCTCTTGTTATCTTCCCGACGAGGATTGCAATAGCGATAAACTCGATAGCCTGCTGGCAATGCTCGAGGAAAACAATGTTTTGCTCGTTGATGCTCCGCCCCGCGGCGTCCTACCGGAAGACGATGATTGCTTGCTGGCAGGCGAAGTGATCGACGATCGCCAAGAGCGCCGTGCTGTGCAACATGCGCCTACGGCAAAGTTGAGCGACGATCCTATTCGTCTCTATCTGAGCCAAATGTCCGAAATTCCTTTGTTCAGCCGTGAAGAGGAAATTGCGCTCGCCAAAAAGATCGAAATCACTCGCAAACGCTTTCGTCGCGCTGTGCTGGGGAACGACTACGCACTACGTCAAACGGTAGAGATCCTCAAGCGTGTGCATCAGGGTCAACTCCCCTTCGATCGCACTATCAAGGTTTCTCTCACCGAGCGTTTGACCAAAGAGCAAGTCTCGGCCCGCATGCCGCACAACTTGCAAACCCTCACCACCATGATCGAACGCAAGCGCGCGTTGTTTGTCAACATCGTTCGCAAGAGCATCGATCCAAACGAAAAGAAACAGTTAGTACGCCAATACGTGCGTCTCCGCGACAAGTGCGTGACACTGGTCGAAGAACTCAGCCTGCGTTCGCGCCGCGTGATTCCCACCATGCGTCAACTGGAGCAACATTCGACTCGCATGGAAGCCCTGCAACGCCGCATCGCTGAAATCGCCGCGGATCCCATGCTGCAACCCGAATGCGACCGCCTCCGCAGCGAACTGCGGCAATTAATCGTAGTTACCCAAGAAAGTCCACGCAGCCTACGCAATCGCTGTGCGGAGTTTCGCAAGCATTTTGCAGATTTCGAAGCAGTCAAACGAGAACTATCGCAGGGTAATCTGCGGCTCGTGGTGTCAATTGCCAAAAAATACCGCAACCGTGGCATGAGCTTTTTGGATCTAATCCAAGAAGGGAATACAGGGTTGATGCGAGCCGTTGATAAGTACGAATATCGTCGCGGATTCAAGTTCTCGACGTATGCCACCTGGTGGATTCGTCAAGCGATCACGCGGGCGATCGCGGATCAAGCGCGGACGATTCGCATTCCGGTACATATGATCGATGTGCTCAGCCGGCTGCGGAACATCCAAAAGCGATTGACACAAGAACTGCGTCGTGAGCCAACCACCGAGGAAATCGCCGAGCAAACCGACCTGCCACTTGAAGAAGTGCGTCGCGTTATGGACATTGGTCGTCATCCGATTAGCCTTGATCGCCCTGTCGGCGAAGGCGAAGATAACAGCTTCGGCGAGTTCATCGAGGACGACAGCAATGACAATCCGATTCGCAACGCTGGCAACGGTTTGCTGAAGGACAAGATCGACATGCTGCTCAAGTCGTTGACCTTCCGTGAGCGTGAGATCATCCGACTGCGCTACGGATTAGTTGACGGCTACTCGTACACACTCGAGGAAGTTGGCCGCATTTTCAAAGTGACACGTGAACGTGTGCGTCAGATCGAAGCCAAGGCCGTTCAGAAAATGCAAAACCCAGTCCGCGCCAAGCATCTCGAAGGTTTTCTGAAACAAGCCGCCGCGTAAGTTCAGCCTTGTTGGTAATCAAATTGAAGCCCTCCTTGGTTCACACGCCAGTGAAAAGCCAAGGAGGGTTTTTTGATGCTTTCTTATCTGCCTCGTCGCGACAGTCTGGCAGCCGTGTCTGGGCGGAATGGCACAGGTTTAAGCTGATCGCGCTCCCTCTCCCCTGGTATTCCCGGGGGAGAGGGTTGGGGTGAGGGGACCGAATCCCCAGGAAAGTAGACCC
>JBBQRC010000359.1:0-5879 GCA_038215215.1 Pirellulales bacterium | reverse complement strand
CGATGGCGGCTGCATGGGCAGGATTCAACTGCACAGCCGCTCGGTACCATACGCCCGCCATCTCGGTCATACCCAACTCTTCTGCGGTGAGTCCCAGTTGATAACGTATTTCCGCGTCGCGAGGATTGCTGGTTGCATCTTGATGCAGCTTAGCGAATCGCTCGCGTGTCGCTTTGATCGACTCCGCACGCGCAGCCACCTCGTCGGCTTCTGCAGTTTTCCCAACGCTTCGTAAAGCCTGTGCCAACTTGTAATTGGCTAAGTAGTCGTTGACATTGACCGCCGCAGCGCGTTCCAAAAACCCAACCGCTGCCGTAGCGTTGCCCGCCACCAACTGAGCATCTCCCATGCTCAACAAGCCTCCTAAGTGATTTGGATCTTTTTCCAACACCTCGTTCAACAGGTCAATGGCTCGTTGCTGCTGACCAAGCCCCAACAAGCAATCGGCCTTTAAAACCATCGCGTCCACGGTCTCCGACGCTTTTCCGATCGTATCCAATCCTTGCTGATACTCCCGCAGCTTGAGATGGCAACCTGTCAACTCGCACAATACTTCGTCTTGCGTTTGCGGCGTCAGCTTGCGATCGAGGGCTGATCGGTAATAACCCACCGCTTCTTCATAGCGTTCATAATCAGAAAAGATGAGCCCTAGCAAGCGGTATGGACCGGCATCTTGAGGATTCAACTCGGTTGACTTGACTAAATGAATCACGGCGTTGTCGATCGCGCCCAAATCGTAATAAAACACGGATAAGGAGCGGTGTGCTTCTAAATTATTCTGATCCGATTCGAGTGCTTTCAGCCAATAATTCTCTGCCACTACCGTATTGCCGCCACGGTAGGCGGTTGCACCCAACCAAAATTGTGCGAGTGATTGCAGTTCAGGTGATTCGGCCGCCTCCTGAAACGCTTGATTGGCCGCGAGCAGTTTGCCTCCATCGAGCAACATCCTGCCTTGCAGCAGGGAGCGTTGCGACCTGACTCCAGGCTTGCCTATGGATTGCCGCACATACTCAACGGCTGGACCAAAATCCCCTTGGTTTAGCGCAGTCATCGCCGCCAGCCAGTAGCTGTTCGAGAGCGGTTCGCTTTTGCGTGCTTGCAATTCACTGGCATCACGCAAAGTGGGGATGAGCCGAACTGCGCCGAAGATCAACGCGGCCAGCAAGGAACACCAGGCGAGTATACGAACCATGTGCGAATTGATTTCAGACGTCATGCGAGTTAGGGCTCTGCCGCTTCGACGATGGTTAAGACCGGTTCCTTGATTTCCGCCCACGGCCATCGCTGCGTCTTGCCAGTCGGCCAGCGGATTTCGAAATACTCAGGTTCCCAAGCGATGGGAATCTGTAGCGTCATACGCTGATCCGACGACGATAAGTAGCTCCCACCGCCAACGATCAAGGCCGAAATGCTCCCCTGTGGACACTTAATTAACGCCATGGCACCGAAACAATCGCGATTGGATCTCCGGCCTACCGCTTGAATTGTCAGCGGTCGACTGGCAGCGCGATCCATGGTTGAGCGTAAACAAGCGACAGGTTCGTTCGTGTTACTAATTACAATATCCGGCCGTCCATCATTATCAAGGTCTCCCAGGGCGAGCCCGCGGCCTTCATGCAGTTGTTCAAAGTAATTGTCGGTAGCCTGCCTGCCAACGATAAAGCGAGCCCCTTCCTTAATCAGCAACAATGGCTTTTGCTTGCGATTGGTGAATTTGGGATACTTAATCACGTGACCGTTGGCAACGACTACATCCATATCGCCGTCACCATCAGCATCGGTAAACTTAGTCCCGAAACCTACAAATAATCCACCCAGAGCGGTGATTCCTGTCGACCGACTAACGTGTAGAAACAGGCCGCGCCCCTCATTGCGATACAGCGCAAAGGATTCGCGTTCGTAATTAGCAGCCCAAATGTCCGGGCGTAAGTCGCCATTAAAATCACACAAGTCAACGCCCATGCTCCCTTGCGGAATGCCGTCGTCATCCCGTGCAACTCCAGCGGACACGCCACATTCAAGCAACTTGTCGCCTTCGTTGAGATAAAAGAAATTGTCAGTCGTATCGTTCGCGACGTAGACATCGGGCCGATTGTCCGCATTGATATCGCCAATCAAGACCCCTAAACCCTTGCCCCCCGCAACTAAACCCCAAGCCTGAGATGCTTCATTGAACGTAGAATCGCCGTTGCTGAGAAACAAACTATCGTTGAGGCCATCAAAATCCTTCGGGTAACTGACTTCACGCAATTCGGGCGAAGGGCCTGGATGAAAGGGATGGTTATCGAAGGACCAGTTGACGTAATGACAGACATACAAATCCAAGTTACCATCCGAGTTGAGATCACCCCAAGCCGCGCTACTGCTCCACTGGTGATCCACGATTCCCGCTGATGGCATCACATCAATAAAAGTTCCATCGCCCTGATTGTGAAATAGTTGCAATTGGCCGTAGCCGGTGATCAGGAAATCTGTAAAGCCGTCGTTATCATAGTCGGCCGCTGCCACCCCGTGGGTGTAACACGCCGCCTGTGCCACGCGGCTCGGCTCGGCAACTTGCTGGAAATTCCAGTCGCCCAAGTTCCGCAACAATCCAGTTGGTAGGCCGCTGATAGTGCGTGGTAACACGAATTGCCCACCGCCAGGCAGACAGAGATCGAGCAGCCCATCGCGGTCGAAATCGAGCATGCCGACACCCCCACCCAGCGACTCAACAATCGAAGCGACACCGACCGATTCACCGTTGCGGTACTGCCAATCCATGCCGGTTGCGGAGGCGACTGTGTAGAGATTAACCAGCTTTTCCTTTGCTCTACCGGCGTTTTGCTTTTCACTTGAAGTCGCTGCTCGAGATGCAACTGTTTCCTTTGCAGGATGCATGTCAGCGTTATTCGCTGAACGAACGTCTGCATTGCAACCACCACACACTAACAAGAGCAGTATTACCATGCGCGGAGGCATGCGGCAGGGCTCTGTCCAAGGCAGGCTAGTGGCTCCCTTCACTGGGTCGCTCATAGTCTCTCCTGGCCAATCGCATTTGGGCGAAGCGGGGTGGGCTGGTCTGCTGGCAGGGAACTCAATAGGCGCCGTGCAGGAGCAAAGTTAGCGTCGCAGTCAAGTGCTGTTTTGATCCAACCAATCCCCTCAGCAACCAACCCTTGCTTCAAAAATTCTTGGCCGATACGCATCCGCAACTCTGGGTCGTTCGGAGCACTGATCACTTGCTGAGACAATCGTGTCACCTCTCCGATGCTCGCGCGGATTGATTGTGCCGCGTCGCGATGCTTCGTCGCTAAATCTGTTTGACCCAAAAAACCAAAGGCAGTCCCCAACGCATGGTGCGCTGCTACATCTTCAGGGGTCATTTCAATAGCCACCAAAAAGTTTGCTACGGCTTCCTCAGGCTGCTGTTCGATCAGTTGAATTTGTCCGCGAATGGTTGAGACTCGAGCTCGCTGCTTGTCGTCTAAACCAAGGCTCATGGCGAGTTGAACCGCGGCTTCGGTCTCCTCGATGTCCCCCAATCGACGCTCGGCTTCTGCCAGTTCGATCCAAATTTGAGGGAGGTTTGACCTAATTGGCACAAGCGTCCATTGGAAGGACGACGTCATATCTGATTCTACGGCCGCAGCAAGGTTGCGCAACAGTGCAGCCGCTTCATCGACCTCGTTGATGGCCAATAGGTTGACCGCCAGCTTTTCTTGCGCGGCCTGTGAACTTGGGTCAAGTTTGAGAATTTCGCGATACGGCTCAATGACGCCTACCGGACCTTGGGTGCGCAAGATAATCTCAGCTCGAATGAAATGCGCAGATAAACTCTGCGGTCGCCACTGCAGCCAATGCTCGATGCACCCCCAAGCTTCGTTCAGCCGGTAAGTAGATAAATAGCCGCGAGCGATCGCTTCATAGGTCTGTGCAGCCAGAAAGTCGGAAGCGAACTGATCCGCAGTTTTCAACAGTGCCAGCTCGCCCGGCTTGTCGATCTTGCCGCGCTGCGTCTCGAGTAACTGCCGCTGAAAATCGATAAGGTTCACGGAAGCCCCACGTTCCCGAGCCTTACTCAAACGGTTTTCGAAGTCAACGGATTGCTCTGTCCGGCGTGCGATGACCGCATACAGGATCCAGGCATCTGGATCCGCAGAATTCCTGCTTAGGTAATTGGCCAACTCCTGATCTGCCGTGCTGAAATCATCAGCCAGCAGGGCCATTTCTACTTTCGACAATCGTCGATACTTCTCCAGCTTCGGATAGGTCCAGCCACCGATAAAGACAACGATCGCGAGTACAAAGACCAAACTTTCTCGTCGTCCGACTGTGAGTGCCATTTCAGAAATCCCTTGGTTAAGACGAGCTAAGCCACAATCTTGCGCTGCGCAATTTGCCCACAAAATGGTGATTGATCGAATCAACCGCCAGCTCGTCGTCATTGTCTGAAATGAAATGAAATGCGCGGCTGCAAATCGCGTCAGCTAGGAATTATTGCGTGACAGGATAGCAGAGTCCACTCTTCGGCCGAAAGATAAGCCAGGTATGCTTGCCAGCGAAGAGAGTTAGCCTCGGTTTCCGCAGGGAAACCGAGGCTAACGCATACTGGCAAAAGTTCAACTCAAGCTTAAACGAAGCATCAACTTGCTTAGACGATTTATTGTAAATCGAACACTAAATCGTTTTGAGCTGCATCCGCACTGACATCGGCAGACAACAGACCAGAATCGGCATCGCCGTACTTCTCTGGAATTTCGCTCTTGGGGCCGGTGTTTTCTTTCTTAATGTTGGACTTGGCCATATTTTTCATGTCGTCGGGCGACATCGTGGTCGTTGGCTGAGCTCCGGCGGTGCCCGCTGTCATCTTGGTAATTGCGACCCGGTTCATTCCCAACGATGCACCAGCCCGCCCATTCGTATTCATTGAGAACATCCCGTTATCGTCGGTGATTCCAACCGCTATCGGGCCACTTGGCGGATAGAACTTGATGTTCGCGCTCTTGAGAGGTTGCCCTTTGTAGGTCACTTTGCCAGTGACTTTCGCGAGCTTTGGCCCATCTCCACCACAACCGGCAAAACCAAGTACCAGCGGCATCGTTGCTAATGTCAGCAACAAAACTACCCATCGTTTCATCATTCCCTCATCCTAGGCTCAAAAAGTGATTCGAAGACTAAAAACAGCGAGGTCCACCAAACCATACGCTTGGCCGACCTCGCTTGGAAATTCGGCGAACAGACCGCATCAAGCAACTAATCCGGAGTTGCGAAGGAATGCTTGTCTTGCCGGCCACCAAGGTATTGGTAGGTCATGTAGTCGAGATTTTGCGACACGAAATGGACGCTACCATCAACATAGACAAAGTTCGCACCACCGGTGTGATTGGAACGAAATCCCCAACTGTAGTTCCAGTTGCTTTTGGTAAAGCATTGAGGATTAGGATATCCAAGTCGCGTTGCAACCGCTTGAGATTCAGCACAGGTGGTCATGGTATTGATAGGCACAGACGTCGATGCGTGGGCCGTTCCCATACCGTTGTAGTGCCACCAGCCTCCTGTATGGTCATGGCAACGATAGAGAATTTCACCTACGAATAACGTATTGGAGGTGCCATCCAACACTTGTGCCATTGGGATCTTGGGAGCCAGACGCCCGAACATACCCGAGATGTAGGTCGATTCGTTGGTATTCCCATGCCCATTCCAACCCCATTGATCACCACCAGCCAAATCGTAGTTGTAGGTGACAGCGTTCGTGCGCTCCGATACGTAATAAGTGTTACAGGCACCGTTGGCAGAAGGGGTCTGCTGCGAGCCTAAATTTCCCGAGTAGTTAGTCTGGGCCCAGTTCCCGTCGGGTGTTGCACTTCCGTCACTTGGACAAAGTGCATAGG
>JBBQRC010000358.1:0-5892 GCA_038215215.1 Pirellulales bacterium | reverse complement strand
ACCAGCGACAAGCCAGTCGCTGGGCTGCTCGCAGACCTGAAAGCGCGCGGCCTGCTCGACGACACCCTGGTCCTGTGGGGCGGGGAATTCGGTCGCACCCCGCACACGCAGCAGAATGATGGACCCAATCAGGCGCCTGGCCGCGAACACAATCACCACGGCTTCACCATGTGGATGGCCGGAGGTGGCGTGAAAGGCGGAATCACATACGGCGCGACCGACGACTTCGGCTACTACGGCGTCGAAGGCCAGGTGCACATCAACGACCTGCACGCCACGATGCTCCACCTCATGGGGCTCGATCACGAACGCCTCACCTTTCAGCATCACGGTCGGCCGTTCCGCCTGACGGACGTCGCCGGCAAATTCGTGCAGGAGATCCTCGCGTGAATTGTTCGGGCATTCGCAACCTCACACCACAACCAATTTGTGTTAGGTATGATTCACTCAGTCGGGACACAGCAATGGCAGGGCGCGCAATTGTTTTTTCGCTGATGTAATGCCGGAGATTGATTGCTGTTCAGAAGATGAAACATTATCGAAATGAGACCATCAGCATGAAACTAATTTCAATGATTCTGAGTCGTCGCAGTGGCGTAGCCTGCCAGCTGGCGATCATCCTGTTAACGGCAACCTGGAGGCCTTGCCTGCTAGCTGCGACCGAGCTGATTCCACTCCGGGCCGGACCGGTCACTCTGGTCTTCGATTCGGACAACGTGTTTTTGCGCTACGTGCGCATCGGCTCGCACGAAATTCTGCGCGGCATCAATGCACCGATCCGCGATCAAAACTGGGCCACGCTTGCTCCTCAGGTCTCAAATCTGCGAGTTGAGAATCAGGGCAACCATTTCAGAGTGACGTTTGATGTCGCTTGCCAGCAGGCCGACATCAACTTCCGCTGGAAGGGCGTGATTTCGGGAAGCGATCAGGGAGTGATCGAGTTCACCTTTGACGGGGAAGCGTATTCCACATTCAAGAAGAACCGGATTGGCTTCTGTGTACTCCACGGGCCGTCCGCCGCCGGTCAGCCGTGGTTGCTCGAGACCGTCGATGGAAAGAAATCCGCAGGAAGTTTCCCGAAATTTATTTCACCGCAGCAGCCGGCGAAGAACCTGCGAGCGATCACTCATGAAGTCGCGCCCGGCATTCGCGCCCGCGTCGCCTTGGAGGGGGATGTCTTTGAAATGGAAGATCAACGCAACTGGACCGATGCTTCGTTTAAGACATATTGCACGCCGCTGGAGATTCCGTACCCAGTTGAGCTGTCCAAAGGGACGAAGATATCTCAGAAGATCACGATTAGCCTCGTTGGTGATCTTCCCGCTGAGGCCGCATCGCCAACGGATCGTGCCGTGCTCACGATCGGAAAAAATGAATCCGCATTGCCACTACTGGGCCTACAAGTGTCAGGCGAAGTTGAAAGCCTCACAGACGAGCAACAGAAACGACTCCAGGCTCTGAACCTCGACCATCTTCGCGTTGATCTGGCACTTTCCAATGAATCGTTTGTTAGTGACTTGCGACGGGCGACGATCCAGGCGAAGGCCCTGGGAGTGTCGTTGCAGATTGTGCTTGGTCTTGGGGAATCGCCGGCATTCGAGACGCTGGTAAAAGAGGTTAAAGAGCTTCAACCACCTGTTTCCTTCTGGCTGGTCCGAGGCGGCGAGCTGGCTCATTTCGAGCTGGCACGTAAACATCTTGGGCCGTTGGCGGGTGACGCGAAGATGGGTGTGACGCGCGTGACGAACTTTGTCGATCTGAACCGCGCCCGGCCGGGCGACAAATCTATCCAGGCGATCGGCTTCGCCATCAACCCGCAGATTCACGCTTTCGATAATGCATCAATGGTCGAGACTCTGCCGATTCATGCCGATGTGGTGGACAGCACGCGTCAGTTTGCGGGCGACCGGCCGCTGGTTATCGGGCCGATTACGCTGGCACCGCAACTGCTCGACGGAGTCGATCAGCCGGGAGGTCCACCTGAGGGAGGTCCGCTACCGACGTATGTCGACAAGCGACAAGTCGAACCGTTCACTGCGGTCTGGACACTGGGCTGTTTGAAGTACCTAGCCGATGCCAGCGCGCACTCGGTCACATTGTTTGAGACCGTCGGCTGGAGCGGAATCATGGACGTCGACGATGTCTCCTCGCGATCGGAGGCTTTTCCGTCGCGTCCCGGACAACTATTTCCCGTCTATCAACTACTGCGTGAGATCAATGAATTCAAGGGCGGGGCTGTTCGGCGGATTGACTCTTCTGATAACCTCGCGGCCGTCGGCTTGGCTTTGCACAAGCTCGATCGCGTGCGCGTGCTGATCGGTAATCTGACCGGTGAAACACAGACCGTAATGCTGCGTGGACTTAGCGACGAAGCAGTTACCGTTCAAGTTCTCGGTGCTTCAGAGACTCAGTCAACTCTGGAACTGCCAATCAATCTGCCACCGTATGGGATTGCTCGCATTGATCGGCTGGTGGATTGATGAAAGCCGCTTTGCCATTCGTGTTTCGAGTGCTTGTCGGATTTTCCGCCGCCAGCTTGATCCTCTTTATCATGGCCTGGGCCACGGGCAGGACATCTTGGGTCGGCCCCACTTTGACTGCGTGCTCTCTCAGTCTGGCACTGGCGGCATCGATCAACGCAAAGTTGCAGCAGGTGACCTTCACACTATGGATCGTCACCGGGGTTGCGATCGGGATGTCTTACCCAATGTGGTTTATTGGTGTCGGCGATTTTAAATTCACCTCTTTATTTGTACCCATTCTGCAACTTATCATGTTCGGCATGGGCATAACGCTCAGTGTCAGCGACTTTGCTCGCGTCCTAAAAATGCCCGGAGGCATCCTGACTGGAGTCGCGTGTCAATTCACTATCATGCCGCTGATCGGGTACCTGTTGGCGCACACGTTTGGCTTTCCGCCTGAGATTGCCGCAGGCATGATTCTGGTTGGTGTGTCGCCGAGCGGACTGGCTTCGAATGTAATGACCTATATTGCGAAGGCGAATCTCGCGATGTCGGTCACCATGACCGCCGCGACAAGTTTGTTGGCACCGATACTGACGCCGTTGCTGATGCGTTGGCTGGCAGGTGAAATGATCGAGATCGACGTGCCGGCCATGATGTGGAGTATTACCAAGATCGTCTTGATCCCTGTGTTGGGCGGCCTAGTGTTTCACCACCTATGTTATCGCCGCTTTCGGTGGCTCGACCGAGTCATGCCGATCGTCTCGATGTCCGGCATTTTTGTCATGGTCTTGCTGACGGTGGCTGCCGGCCGAGACAATCTGTTGCAGATGGGGGCCCTGCTGATTCTCGCCTGTTTCCTGCATACGACAGCCGGTTTCACGCTGGGCTACTGGGGCTGTCGTGCGATTGGAATGGACAAAAAAAGTTGCCGCACGATCTCGCTGGAAGTCGGACTTCAGAATGCCGGCATGGCATCGGGAATAGCAGCCGAATTGAACAAAGTAGCGACGTTGGGGCTGGCGCCAATTGTCTTTGGTCCCGTCATGAATATTACGGCCTCCACCCTGGCAAACTGGTGGCGCATCTGTCCGGTGGACGAACTGACGGAACTTCCACCTTGCAACAGCGACGAAACTGACAGTCGGAGGACAAGCCGCGGAAATAGGGACACTCACTAACGGCCAGGAATATTTGACGGATGAAAACAAAAGCACTGAAACGCTTGCGAGCCAAACTTGCCAACAACGAACCGGTCTATGGACTCTGGGTGACGTTGGAATCGGCCAGCATCACGGAAATGGCCGTCGCTCTGGCCATGGACTGGGTCGTCATCGACGCTGAACATGGACACCTTGACTGGAAGGATATTAACGAACACATCCGCGCCAGTTTGCGCAGCGACACCGTGCTCCTCGTCCGACTGGCTGAACGCAGTACGTCGCTCACTAAGCGTGCCCTGGATATTGGAGCCGATGGCGTAGTCATCCCGTGGGTTGAAACGGTCCAGGAACTTGAAGAAGCGATCCGCGATTGCCGCTATCCTGCCGAAGGCCGGCGCGGAATTGGTGGCGAACGGGCAACAGCCTGGGGACAGTGTTTTGCCGAACACACGTCCGAAGCCAATGAGCACGTAATGATCGTACCGTTGATCGAAAGCATCGCTGCCGTCCCCAATGTTCCGGCGATGTGCCAGGTTGACGGCACGGAAGTGTTCTTCTTTGGACCTGCCGACTTCTCGTCTACCGCTGGCTACCGGGGGCAATGGGAAGGGCCGGGCGTCGCTGAGCAGATCCTTCAGTTGAAGGACTCGATCCGAGCTGCGGGCAAGCATTGCGGCGTGATGACAACTAGCGTCGACAACCTTGTCCAGCGGCGCGAGCAGGGTTTTCAGATGCTGGGGGTGGGGGCTGACACCGGGTTGTTGCTCAGATCCATCCATCAGGCGCTTCAAGCCGTCGACCGCGACCGCATGCCTGCTCCAAGCCTTGATCCCGCCGATGGCCGAAGCGTCCGTTTGGCGCTTCCCCGTCCGCCCACAGGCACCACGCCCGATCGCGATGAAATCATCACAGGCCTCGGCGCTGGCGAATCCGTGGAACTGGAATCGGGCGTCACTGTGGAATCCCTCGTTGGCGGTTTCAACACCGCACGCGGCCTGACGACGGGCATCGTGACCATGCAACCGCAGGCGTTGCTCAACTACCACACACACCCCTGTAGCGAGTCGATCACGGTGCTCGAGGGCGAAGCTGAGATCTCCGTCGAGGGGCGGACTTATCGCCTGGGCCCGCTGGACAACATCACGATTCCGCGCTGGCTGCCACATCACACTCGCAATCCTGCCTCCGGCAAAATTGCTCGACTGCATGTCGCGCTGGCCATGAGCGTCCCCGAACGAGAACCAGTCACTCGATCATTTGATCGGACGGAGATGCCATCAGACTCCGTTGGCGCGCCTGGATTCGAGCGCGTCACTCGATTCTCCAGCGCCAACCAATCACTAGGCGTTGGCCCCGGGGCTGTTTTTATTGATTACTTCAACGCCTCTCTGATACCGGGAATTGAGA
The DNA here is from genome assembly GCA_038215215.1 of Pirellulales bacterium. Taxonomy (GTDB): domain Bacteria; phylum Planctomycetota; class Planctomycetia; order Pirellulales; family Pirellulaceae; genus Aureliella. The sequence continues at coordinate 860 of JBBQRC010000358.1, read as the reverse complement.
TGAGTGGCGGTTTCGCACGGTTTGACCCGGGTGGTCGCTTGCCTGACCACTTGCACGATTTCGATGAATCGATTTGCATCATTCGTGGCGATGCACACTGTCTGGTCGAAGGTCGGAAATACGCGCTGAGCGACTGCTCCACGGCGATGGTTCCTCGCGGACGCGTTCACTACTTCATCAATGAATCGGAGCATCAGATGGAAATGATCTGGGTCTACGCCGGACCCATGCCCGAACGGATTCTTATTGCTCCCGGCTTCGTTCGCGAATGATAGAAACTACAGGAATTATGACAACGCCTCAATACGCTCCTTTCCGTATCGCACTGACCGCGGATTTCTACGGCGAAGCCGGCACACCCCGCTATTTGGATTTCGGACTCGATACCTTTGATGGACACGACCACATCATCTTGTCCAAGTTTTCCGAAAATAATAAGGAAATCACACCGGACCAGTTGTCGGGCTGTCACGCTGCGCTTGTCCTGGCTCCCAAAGTGACCGTCAACTCGTTGGCTGGTTGTAAGGATCTGCTGGCGATCAGTCGCTTTGGAGTCGGTTATGACTCTGTCGATGTCGCCGCCTGCTCGGCGAACAATGTGCTAGTTACCATCACTCCCGGGGCGGTTGACCGGCCCGTTGCCGAAGCGACGATCGGCTGGATGCTGGCCCTGACGCATCACCTGCTGCAGAAGGACCGCTTGGTTCGAACGGGCCGCTGGGATGACCGCAGCCAGTACATGGGTTGCGAACTGCGCGATCGAACCCTCGGTGTCATTGGACTTGGCGGCATCGGCCGAAAACTCGTCCAGCTACTGCATACATTCGGGATGCGGCAGCCAATCGCATTCGATCCCTTCG
>JBBQRC010000357.1:0-5894 GCA_038215215.1 Pirellulales bacterium | reverse complement strand
CGCAATTCATGTACGCTTCGATGGTTGTGCCAGGCAGTTGGTCGTAGGCGGCAGCGATTAGCACACGCATGGCTGTCTTTTCTGAGAAGACACCGAGGAATTTGCCTTGGTCATCAAGCACTGGCGCGCCAGAAATGCGCTTTGCAATCAGACGGTCGATCGCCAAAAAGACATCCACGTCGGGTGTTAGCGTGATCAAGTTGGTATTCATGAACTCATGAACACAGGGAACGTGCATTCCAAACTCGGGTGCATGCACGACGATTTCGGTCAAGGCGTTGATGCAGCACTTTTCTGAAAATACGCCGAGGTAAAAACCCTGCTGATCGACCACTGGCGTGCCGGAGATATTCTCTTTAAGCAAGTGGGCTACTGCCTCAACCACTTTGGTCTGTGGTGCGAGCGTGAGCAGTTTCCGGCGCATGAAGTCACTGGCCGTCTTAAGCTTCCACTCCACAATAATGCTCCTTATAAAAGTTGCATTGGATAGAAAGACTCGCCCGTATTCTAAACCTCTGCGGCAGGAAAGTCCAATTACCGCCCGAATATCAATGTCGCCCATCTATCAACGTCGGTTGCTCCGCAGGCAGGAAATGCGAATTAGTTTCAGCCTAATGTATCGTCGCTACAGGTTTAATCGCTGCGGCGGATTGAATAAGCTACAAGCGGGCGGGTTAAGAAAAATTCGCACCGCTATCGACACTCGCAATGAAACGACATTCATATTCAAAGAGTGCACTGTGGCGGTATGGTCCTTCCCACTATCGCGCCGGATTGCAATCTAGGGTGACTAGGATGCGACGGCGGGAGCATGGCAGTTGGTTCCGCTGGTTCTGCGTCGACACATGAAACACTAACACGTTGATCGTAACAGGCTGTCAGATGAAGGTCTTAATCGCGGACGACGACCCAGTATCGCGGCGACTGCTTGAGAACTACTTGCTCAAATGGGGCTATGAGGTCGCCGTGACGACCGATGGCGCGCAAGCTTGGGAACGACTGCAGCGCGAGGAATTTCCAATCGTCATTTGCGACTGGGTAATGCCGGAAGTGGACGGACCAGATTTAATCCGACGCATCCGCGAGAATACTGAAAGCGGCTATGTCTACACGATTCTGTTGACATCGAAATCTCACAAAGGAGATTTTGTTGAAGGCATGCAATCGGGGGCAGATGACTTTGTCAGCAAGCCCTTCGATCACGACGAATTACATGCGCGGCTGCGTGCTGGGGAGCGTATCGTTAATCTAGAGAGATCATTGCGCACCGCGCATGCAGCTTTGGATAGCAACTCCAACGAAAAGTGATGACCACACACTTCGTTAGGAATCCTGATTAGCCAGCATCAGCTAGTCAGCGATGGCGGTACGGTCAGCAATTGGCGGGGATACCACCGTGAACAAACTTGTGCACAACGGCCAACTTGAAATTCTAGATACGCGGCAAAAGGCCCTCCGCGTCAACCTCGATCTGCGGCGATGCGGCACCTTTGCCGAAATCGGTGCCGGGCAAGAGGTGGACCGATGGTTTTTTCGAGCTGGCGGTGCCTCGGGCACAATCGCGCAGAGCATCTCAGCTTACGATATGACGTTTAGCGATGCCATTTATGGTTCCTGCCAACGCTACGTCTGCCGTCCCCGCTTGCAGAGTATGCTGGATCATGAGTATGCATGTACGCTCAACCACCTCCGCCGAGACCGCGGCGAAAGCACCGCCTTTTTTGCTTTTGCAGACACCGTAGCGGCACGCAATTATCAAGGGACCAACGAGTGTCATGGCTGGATGGGGGTTAAATTTCAAACGAATCCTGGCGACGATGCTAGCCAGGTGATCATTCATGTCAGGATGCTCGATAGTGACAACGCCCTGCAGCAGGAAGCTTTGGGGGTTGTCGGCGTGAATCTGCTGTTTGCAGCCTTTTACTTGCTGCACGACTCGGATCGTTTGATTGAATCGCTGCTAGACGAATTGAGCGTCGCGCGTATCGAAATCGATATGATCGAATTCTCAGGTGCAGCTTTTCGTCAAATTGACAACCGCATCATGAGCATGAAGTTGGTGCATTTGGGCTTGAGTGACGCCGCCATGTTTGCAGCAGACGGCACCGTGCTTCAACCGTCAGAAGTGCTGCATAAAAGACCCATTCTGGTCGAACGCGGCAGCTTCCTACCCGTGACCCACGTCAATGTCGACTTGTTACGCTGCGCTCATGAGAAATTTGCAGCCGAGTTAGGGGCCGATGGCAACAAGATCGTGCAGTTGATGGAAATCACCATGAGCAAGTCGTATTTAACCATCCATTCCCGCGATGTTTTGGCCCAGATTGCCGCGGGCGATTTGGCTTGGGAAGCGATGGTGCCGACTGCGGTGGCCAACGTCATCAAGCAGCGACGTTACTTCGGCTACCAGACCTCACCAAACGAACCACCAGCAACCACCAGTCAACACCGTTAGAATAGAATGGTTGAAGCGGACGTGAGCAGCGTTTCTCTTGGCAATTTTCCAAGCGAGTTCGGCATGAGCGATAGCTTTCGAGGGACGCGTCTCAACCATTCTTGGGTGGCCGTACTTTGCTTGACGGCATGTTTTGGCGGGTGGGCTGTGGCGGGTGCTCCGGTCGTTCAGTCGCTGGTCTTGCGTGACGACGACGCGCCGCAGCGGACCTCGCCCGGACTTGTTAAGGGATCACACGTCAAGTTGTTTATCCCGAGTTTGCCCTACCTCTACACGTCACACGCTATCAACGGTGCCTTAATCAAACCTTCGGACAATGCACGCGGGTGGGAATATGACATGGCCATGTCACACCGGAAACTTGACGACAAGACCTACGAATTCAGCTTGCGCCAGGGGGTACGTTTCCAGGACGGGACGCCGTTTAACGCGGATTCTGTGGTGCTCAATATGGAATACTTTAAGCAAGCGCCGGTGAAGTACAGCAAGATCGACAAGGTTTTTGACCGCGCGGAAAAGATCGATAACTACACTGTACGCTTTCATCTTAGCGAAAAATATGGATCGTTTATGAACGATGCAATGTGGTTGCAGTTCTATAGCCAGACTTACCTGGAGACAAACGAAGATCCGGTCACTCACAAAAAAGTGGGCTGGAATGGCAAAGCCAATTGTCCCAATCTATCCAAGCCGGGGCCGTATGGTTTGGGACCGTATATCCTAACTGAGGGTTACATCGAAGGAGATCGGCAGTCACCCAAAGCGGTCTTGAAGGCCAATCCCTTCTATTGGGATAAGAACTATCCCAAAGTCGAAACAATAACGATTTATACCGAATTAGCGGCTGAGCGGGCCAAGGACTTGACACTCTATGAGGAAGACGCACTCGATATCTCGGTGATACCGCCGGAGGACAAGGTCGAGACGATATTGGCACCCTACAGCAAGTTAGTAATTACTTCCTCGACGGATAATATTGCGGTCCACATGAATCTGATCAACGGCCATCCGCGACTGCTCGAGCGGCAAGTGCGGCGGGCGCTAAACGAGGCGCTTAATCAGCCAAATTTGCTACACTTTGTATTTGAGGAAGAGGCACAACGATCCCCTTTTTCGCCGCATTTCCCGGGCGTTGCCGAGGTTTGCCAGCGACTGCTACCAGTGCCCATTGATCACGATCCCTATGCCCCTGCGGAACAGCAACGACTGCACGAGATCCTCGACGGGTTGACACTCAAAGTGCTAGCACAGGATCGTTACATGCCCTTGTGGCGTGGTATTGAATCGCAACTGAAGCGCGTGGGAGTGAAACTGAATATCAAATTTACAACCAGTGAAAAGGATATTTTTACTCCCTTGCTGCAAACCAATTCAGGCAACAATCAAGAGCAGTGGGATCTACTAGTGTGGGGTAACGATGACTGGTACTTCAACCATCCCTTTACTGCATTTTTCGTGTTCCGTACGGACAATGTGTGGAGTACCATCTTTCCGGATCCGATCATGAACGCCAACATCGACGAGTTGTTTCGTACCTCCGTCGACGAGCCTGAATTTGCCTCGGTCTGCGAAAAGATAATGCGACGTGCGTATGAGGAAGGCTATATGTTGTTCGTGCCGACACCTAACAAGGTGTTTGCGGTAAATAAGGAAGTCGTTTTTCACCCTTATAAGATGGCTTGCCTACCACTGTGGAAGATTCAGGTGTCTGATCAACATTGGTCGGTGCGCACCGAGCCCTACCCCGCAGACCTGATGCGACCGGTAAAAATCAGTCGAAGTGGCGGAAACTGACGAAGGGTACAGCATGCTCAACCGAAGTGTCCGTTTCAAGTTGCGATGGCTGGTTAGCATTGCCGTAGTCGCGTTTGTAGGCTTGGGAGCCTACGGCATTTCGAACACCAACGCGACCTTTAAGTGGGTTAAAAATGTTTTCAACACCGCTGAAGACTTTCGCCTGAGTTCGCAGAATATCATGATGCCCTTGGGTGAATTGCGGCAATTGTCGCTGTCCGTCGTTTTGTCCCCCAACCCGCGCTTGCGACAGCAGTTCTCCCAGCGACAACAGTTGCTCACAGAACAGCTCGACAAGAATTTCCATGACTTAGAGGTGGTCAGTACAGGCAGCGCGGAAAGCCGTGCTTTTCAGGCCCTGCTGCAAGAGTGGACCCGATACAAAAGAGTCAAAGATCGGACGGTTACCAAAGCGCTTGAATTCTACCGAGAAGAGGCCTTTATCAATGTGACTATGGCCGAGCAACAGCAGTTCGAAAGGGTAAACGCCCGACTAAACGACTGGATGAACGTAAAAATAGCGAATGCCAATCGTGTCTTTGAAGATGCCAACTCGCAAAATTTGCGCGTCATCGGAGTTTCGCTACTGGTCATCACACTGCTAACTCTGGCAGTAGGTAGCCTAGGATTTTTGACCACCCGCAGTATTGTGCGTCCAATCGAAACCCTGAAGGCCGCCGCCGAGCGGATTGCCAACCGAGAAACCGTTCACAAGATTGGTGTGTATTCCGCCGACGAGCTAGGTGATTTAGCGCGGAGCATGGAAGGTATGGCCCAGGCGATTCAAACTTATATGGCACAGCAGCATGCCTCCGAGGCAAAGGTGCGCGAGTTAAATTGCAGCCTGGAGCTGCGGGTTGAACAGCGGACTGCCGAGCTGGAGCATGCAGTCGCGGAGCTCCGCACCGCCAAGGAGGCCGCCGAGGAATCGAACCGAGCCAAAAGCGAATTCTTGGCCAATATGAGCCACGAGATTCGCACACCTATGAACGGTATCATCGGCATGACCGAGCTGACGCTCGACACGAATCTTTCCACGGAGCAGCACGAGTATTTGGAGATGGTCAAATCGTCCGCCGATTATTTGTTAGCGGTGATCAATGACATTCTCGATTTTTCGAAGATCGAGGCTGGCAAACTCGATTTGGAATTGATCGACTTCAATCTCCGCGACCAACTGGACTTTGCGATCAATGCTGTCGCCATGCGAGCGCATAGCAAGGGACTGGAACTGGTCTGTGACGTGGCGACTGATGTGCCGGAATCGCTGGAGGGTGACCCCGGACGCTTGCGTCAGATCTTGCTCAATCTGATTGGTAACGCCATCAAGTTTACCAATCAGGGAGAGGTTATCATTCGCGTCATGAAACTGTCTCGAGGGCAAGGAGAAGTTGAGTTGCAATTCACGGTCTCCGATACGGGGATCGGCATTCCACCGCACAAGATGGATCGTCTCTTCAAAGCCTTTTCCCAAGTCGATATGTCAACGACGCGGAAATACGGCGGTACCGGTTTGGGCTTGGCGATTTCTTCCCAGTTGATTCAGATGATGAATGGCCGCGTCTGGGTCGAAAGCGAGGAAGACCGCGGGAGCAAATTTCACTTTACAGCTCGATTCAATGAATCGCGGGAACCCATCGCGCCG
>JBBQRC010000356.1:0-5903 GCA_038215215.1 Pirellulales bacterium | reverse complement strand
GTGCGTTTGGCGAATCACCGCTATCCCCCTCATGTGGTTACAACGAGCCTCCCTGTAGACGCAGGTCTCAGGGGGAGTAGATCCATTTCAAAGTTCTCTAACTTCACACCAAGTGAGCGAGCCACCTTCCTCCAGTGTACTCAGATATTAGCTCTGGGATGATATCAAAACGGCCGATTTCGCCATGGTCGTAAACAGATTCTGGCGGCGGAACCGCGGAGACTAGCGAAGTACCCTTGTTCCTGCAGTTGCGCACGCTTCCCCAACTTTCCAAGGTCCATTCGCAGCCTTCTCCCTGCGGATATACTTAGGGGAAAGAAGAGCAAATGGCCCAAAAATTGGCTTCAGGTCCGACAACGCGTCAGACTCACGCCAATGGTCGCTACCGCCACTCCGAGCGACCTTGATGGCCGCTCCACAGTTTTTCCTCCTACTCCAGCAGCCTCCGAGCTCAGACTGAATCCATGACCACTCAACGCAATCCAACCCGCAGCGTTCGTATCGGCTCGACTCACATCGGCAGTGGCCACCCGATCGCGGTCCAGAGCATGACCGCCACACACACTCAAGACATTGATGCTACCGTCGCTCAGGTCAACGCGCTTCACGCAGCGGGTGCTGATATCGTGCGAATCGCGGTTGATAGCGACAAAGACGCCGCAGCCCTGGCTGAAATCCGTCTGCAAACCCAAGCCAACCTGTCAGTTGATTTGCAGGAAAACTACCGCTTGGCGGAAAAAGTGGCCCCCCACGTCGATAAGATTCGCTACAACCCAGGCCACCTTTACCACCACGAGCGAACTCTCCCCTGGCAGGAGAAGGTCAAGTATTTAGCGGGCGTAGCCCAGGAGCACGATTGCGCCATCCGAATTGGCGTGAATTGCGGTAGCGTCGATCCGGACAAGAAAGCCAAGTTCGACCCCGCGGACGATATCAGCCCGCTGATCGAAAGTGGTTTGGAGCATTGCGAACATCTCGAAAGCCTCGGCTTCACCCGCTTCGTGGTGTCGATGAAGGACAGTGATCCGGCCAAGGTTGTGCGGATCAATCAATTGTTCGCGGAGCGGCGTCCAGACGTCCCATTGCACCTGGGCGTAACCGAAGCAGGTTTGCCACCCGATGGAATCATCAAGACGCGGATCGCTTTTGAACAATTGATTGGGCGCGGTATCGGTGACACAATCCGCGTCTCGCTGACCGTGCCGAACTCGCGCAAGCATGAGGAGATCGCGGCCGGTCGCGAAATACTAGCCGATATCGCTGCTGGAAGACTACGCAGTGTCGTCGCGCTCGACCCCACGGCCCTCAACATCATCTCCTGCCCCAGTTGTTCGCGGGTGGAAAACGAAGCCTTTGTCGAACTGGCTCAGCAAGTTAAGGAGATGACCGCTTACGCCAAGAACCAGGCGATCACCATCGCCGTCATGGGTTGCCGCGTGAATGGTCCGGGTGAAACCGATGACGCCGACTTGGGCCTGTGGTGCGGCCCCACTCGAGTCAACCTCAAGCGTAGCGGCGAAGCGCTCGGCGCGTTCACCTACGACGAAATACTTGGCAAATTACGCCAAGAACTTGACCAACTAATCGCCCAACGCCAGAGCGTTTGACCAATTTCCGGCGGGCAGCCAATTTTCGGCAGTCAGATTATGCGTTTCCAGACGCATTGCACTACTCTTTGCATCGGAGTAAACCAGGACGGCTCCCAGCTGAGGATGAAGTTGACAGAATTCACGAGCTTTTTCCAGGCCCATGACAAACAGGGCGGTGGCCAAGGCGTCTGCCACCGCCGCGCTGGGACATACCACCGTAGTGCTCATCATCCCGGTCGCCGGCCAACCGCTGCGCGGATCGATGATGTGGCTGTAGCGTTGCCCTCGAAAATGGAAAAACTGCTTGCCTGATCCACTGGTCCCCAAGGCCTGATTGCACAATCGAATGGTCCCCAATGGCTCCTCCCAGCGCCAGGGATGTTTGAGTGCGACCAACCATCCACCCCCCGTCTCCCGATGCTGCCTATCGCCATGGGCCACGACGGAACTGAGGCCACCGTGCATCATAAAATTCAACAATCCGGCAGCAATCAGCTTGCCGCTGGCACGATCGAGTGCATAACCCTTACCAATACCACCCGGGTTAAGTACGACACCGGGCTGGCCAAATTTCACTTGCCGTTGAGCTGCATCCAGTTCGACGAACTCACCGCCAACTAACTCTAAGGCAGTCGCGATTTCGCTTTCGTTCGGCATACGCCCGGCACGACGCGAGAACCCCCAGGCTTGCGAGAGACTGCCGGCGGTCAAATCGAACGCACCAGCGGTCAATTGGTGGATATCGCGGGCCAGTTCGAGTAACTGAAAGGTATCCTGCGACACCGCCACCGGACGTATCGCCCCAAAGCGGTTGATGGCACTAAAATCACTGTGCATGCGATAAACGCTATGCAAAGCCTCGAGTTGCTCGACGAGGTCAAGCGCCTGCATGGCAGCCTCTGCGCCGTGCGGGTATTGATGCTGGTTCAACAGCACTTCCCACTCACACGCCATCGCCTGCCGCGCAACAGCCAGCAGCAACGTATCCCCAGCGGGCACCTGAGCAGAAATGGCTCCGATGGTAGCCTGTGTTTCGCAGGCTCCCGCGCTGGTTGCCGAGGTCAAACTGGCGCTGCTCAATCGCTCGAACCACGCCGTTAAAATTTTTTCTACGTCACTCAAGTTAGGACACTACGTACTTGCCAGGCATGGGGACACTGACGCTCGGAGCCGCCCCAAACTCATAGGTATGCGGTGATAGGTCCATGGGTGAATTGAGCAACTCATCCCACTTGATGACCTTACCCGAGTAGCAAGCTTCTCGACCCATGATGGCCATCAACGTGCTGTAACACATGTATTCGCCGTTATTGATGACGTTTCCATCGCGGATGGCGGAAAACAAAGCGCGATGCTCTTCGTCGTACATGCTCGGCTTGTCACCTTCGAATTTCCACTTACCCGCTTCACCCGAAACGGTATTGTCCAAAATCTTGGCGGTTCCCTTAGTGCCATAGATGAAATCTTCCACTTGATTGAAGCAATCCGACATCTGTCGAGTATGGGCAAAGGTGCGGGTGCCATCCGCCCACTCGTACACAATGGAGAAGTGGTCGTAGATATCGCCAAATTCCTCACCAGTGCGAACTTGGCGACCGCCCAAGCCATAGGCTGTAACCGGCGGTTTGTCATCATGGAGCCACAGCGATTTGTCGAGACTGTGGATGAACTGCTCGACAATGTGGTCACCGGACAACCAGCGATAATACAGCCAGTTGCGCATCTGATATTCCATATCGCTCCAGCCCTCCTGTCTGGTCCGTTGCCACAGGGTGCCGGTGAGGTAATCCTCGTGAGTCGCCACAAGATCACCAATGGCACCATTCTTGATTTGTTCAATCGTGGCTTTTACGCCGCGATCGTAACGCCAACACAGTCCTGACACCAAATTCAGTTTTTTCTCTTTGGCCAACTTGCTCAATTCAAGCACTTTGCGCACGCCAGTTGGATCAACTGCCACGGGTTTTTCGCAGAAAACGTGCTTCCCCGCTTTGATTGCAGCTTCCAATTGCATGGCGCGAAAGTGCGGTGGCGAACACAGGCAGACGACGTCTACGTCGGCGTTATCAATCAACTGCTGGTACGCGTTAATGCCACGGTAGCAGTGGTCGTCGTCTACCGTAAATTGCTCGGCATGTTTGCGCGACAATTGCTGGCGACACTGTACGAGTCGGTCGTCGAACAGATCCGCCAAGGCGACGATCTTGGCGTACTTATCTGCGGTCATCACATTCACGGCAGCACCACTGCCGCGCCCACCACAACCGATCAACCCGACGCGGATCGTCTCATCACCCTGCGCGTGCACGCTCCGCTGCAAAAAAGTGGCCGCCGCACCTGTGGCTGCAGCTGTTTTTAGAAAACCTCGACGTGGCGTCGAAGCCACAGCAGAGCTGGCACTATTCTTGAGATCAATCGAAGCGGGGGCAACGGTAGGCTGAGTCATTAAAGCACTCTCATTTATCTGTGTAGGAGGGACATAACTTGGGCGGGAAGGCAGGTTTACTTCCGCCTCATTCTAACTTCCCGCTCACCACCGGACTACCTACTGCGCAGCCTCCGCCGGCAGATTCCCGCAGGCGCAGAGCTCCGCAAATTCCCAAGCAACGCGTCACCTACTCGCAAGAATCAGGCGCTGGCGCAGCCTCCAGAGCCACCTCGAGACGCTCATTGCCACCAGCGATGGGAATGACAATGCACCGCCAGATCAGCCAATTCCCGATGGTCGCCTTCCTCGGTATGAGAATCCATCAGGAGTTGGGCGCGATCCCAATCGTCTTCGGTTTCCAACACCAAGCGGACGCCATCGCGGTCCAGCGCCTTCGGAAGAGGGAGGTAGCGAGGTTGAAAGATTTCCGGCATTGAAAGCAACAAACGGCCCACAGAACGCTGATCGCTGCTCAGCGACACAACACTCGCCAGGCGGCGCAGAGCCCGCCGACTGCAAATCTCCGCAATCAAGCCAACCCCTGGCTGCGCTGCGATCGGCCTTGGCTGCGCAGAGAGTGCCCCGTGCTGCGCAGCGAGTGCCCCGTGCTGCGCAGAGAGTGCCCCGTGCTGCGCAGAGAGTGAATGTGCAGTCGAGGCAAACGAAATGACATCACTGGCGGGTGTTGCCCAAGCGGCCGCAATGAGACGATCGACCAAGACCGGGTCGACGAAAGGAGAACTGTCCTGAACTAGCACGATCCATTTCGCCCGCATGGCCATCGTCACTTCAACCGTGCGACCAAGGGACGTGGGTGATTCACTCGGGTACCACTGCGCAGGCTGAATCGACAACTTCTGCAGAACTTCGTAATGCACCTGAGAACCTGTCAGAGCAATCGCATCTAACAGGGAACTCTCGGATAAGCGACGGATCACCCATTCGACCAAAGAGTACTTGCCAATTGGACGAAATGCTGCCTCATTAGGTCGATGCTGCGAGCCAAGATCGATGATAGCCACCGATGACCGATTCTCTACCACTTAAAACCTCCCTGCGATGCTGCTCAGCAACAACAGCGACTTTTGAGGATAGGTACGGAAACCGCCAGAACTTCAACATTGAAGCCTGGACTAGGGAGTACATTGCCGAATTCGTGTGAATTCAAAGAGGCTGTAGTACCCTACAAACCGCCATCCATCCGCAAAAACCTGAAAACCACGAATTCAATTCTGCATTACAAAACGCTTCTATTTGTCGACTGCAGTGACTCTTCGGTGCCCTTGCACTTTACCGTCCGAACGCGACCGGTCAACCAAATTCCGGCACCCACTTGGGAAATTCTCGTACAATTAATGCTGGCATAATCCTAACTCGTTGGTCACCAAGGCTAGTTCGGAAAAGGGTTATTTGGCAACTTCTGCGGCAGGCACCGCATTCTGCTTCGCCAGAACAATGTGACCAAATAAGTGTCCACCTTTATCATCGTGTTGCCAAGTTCCCGCGTACTTGTCGCCGTGCAAAACCACTCGCGATGAGAAAGTACCCAACCCAGGCAGCGTGAGATTATCAAGCGTCAGCACCGGCGTTTCGCCGGCCCATTTCACAAACAATGGTACAGGCACTAAGACATCTTTCTTGCCATATTTGATGCGCGCGGTAAGTGACCACAGCTCCGGCTCAGGCATCTTCTCCACTTTTTCAATCTCGTACTCTTCTTCCTGAAGATCACTGAGCGGCTTGCCATCCAGCGTAAAGGAACCCTTGAACTTGGCTCCCGTCAGCAACTTTGCGAAGCGATCAAATCGAGCCTGAGTGGCGGCATCGGGTTTGACAACATCCTGCGCTGGGACAGTTGAACTGGCGCAGAGTAAGAACAGAGTGAA
>JBBQRC010000355.1:0-5912 GCA_038215215.1 Pirellulales bacterium | reverse complement strand
TGAACGCCGCATTGAACACATCCAGATCGGACATCAATAACTGCTTCAACTCTTTGGCGTTAGCAAATCGTCTGCCATCTTGCAGTACGCCGCTGGCATCGACTAGTGGATCTTCTCCGGTTCCCTTAACTTGCTCATGCGTGCGCCACTGGCCGATCGCGTTGTAATTGTCGAATGCCATGCCCAATGGATCTATGGTCCTGTGGCATGCGGCACATCTAGGATCCTGTATGTGAGCCTGCAGTTTCATCCGTAGCGTTGCCTTGGGGGCATCTATTGGGCTCGGCTCGATGGGATCCACATTCTCTGGCGGAGGCGGTGGCGTTTTGCCGAAAATAGCTTCCGACAACCACACGCCGCGATGAACTGGTCGATGCCGAGTGCCGTCCGAGGTCAGCGAAAGAATCGCTGCCTGAGTTAGCAGTCCGCCGCGTTGATTCTCCGGCCTAAGCAAAACCCGTTGGAACCTGTCCATTGCGAAATCAGGCAGACCATAGAACCCTGCGAGCCGAGGGTTCACCATCGTCCAGTCCGAGTCGATAAACTCACGCAAGGTCAGTCCCTTTCTCAACACTTCGCCGAAGAATGCTAGCGGTTCCTCGATCATGCTCTGTTCCAGATGGCTGTCGTATTCGGGATAGATATTTTTGTCCGGCGCAAACATGCCAACCTTCCGCAGACGTAGCCACTGTGCCGCAAACGATCTGATGAAGCGATCCGAGCGGGGATCGGCCAGCATGCGTCTCAGTTGACGCTGCAACTCCTGCTTGTCATGGACGCGACTTTGCTCCGCCGCGTTGAACAATTCGTCGTCCGGCATCGTGCTCCACAGGAGATACGATAAACGCGACGCCAATTCCCAATCGTTCAGCGTCCGTCGATCCTCGTTCTGGTCGCCTTCGGCCAGAAAGAGAAAGCTCTTCGAACACAGGATCGCAGTCATCGCAGACTTGATCGCGTCAACAGGCTTTTCTCCGGCAGCGATTTCTCCTGCTACGATCTTTACATAGGTTTGAATTTCGCCTTCCTGAAGCGGACGTCGAAACGCGCGGCTTGCCATCGCCTCCAGACCTTCGCGGACCTGAGCCATGTCGCCCGCCGTTTTCGCCATGTACTCGTCACGCCGACACTGTTCGTCCTCCGTCACGATCGGGCCACGCATGGAAATCGAATCGATGATCAGAACGGGCACACGCGGGAAGCCCTGTTCGTCGGTGATCTTCATCTGCCAAGGTGCGGCAGGGTAAGCTGTGGTGATGAACGGAATCCGGCTCTCCGCGTTGTTGCGAGGGTGCCGTGGTCCCGCAGCCACGTTGATCACATGAATTTCCGGCTGACGTACGAGATGAGTGCGAAAGGTCACCGTCATCGGATCGTCTTCCGGTGCGATGATATCCTGTTCAAACAAAACTCGATCCAGCTTATGCTCGTACACCTGCATTCGCGGTGGTCTTTGGTCCTCAGGCTTCAGCCCACAGACTGTGTAACTGAGCTCGTAAACTCCTGCCCCGGGAAAATTGCGATCGGGTCCGCGAAAGGGACTCGACGCCCGAAAGAGTTCACCGGAAGTCGTCAGCGGATAACGTACTTTGTCGAGCAGCCCGGTTTTTTCCAGGCGCTCGTAATGAGGCTGCCCCGGTTGCATTTCCACTGCCCGCCGACTCAATTCGAGATACCCTACCTGCTTGTCGGGGTAAGCCTCCGCCAAAACAATTTCAGCCGCCAGCATGTACTTTTCGATATGCGTTGGAGACAGACTTAACACCGCCCCTAAACGTTCAAAGCCATTCCACTCGGGATCTTCCAACAATCCGCCGGGGTCCGACGCGTCATATTCAACGCCAATCAAATCTCGCACCGAATTGACGTATTCTTCACGAGTCAGCCGGTGATACGACACCCGATCCCGACGCGCCATTCGCTGAGCTTCGCCGTCTTTAATCTGTGCAGCAAGCCACTGGATAATTTTCGCGTTTTCGTATGCCGAGGGTCGCGTCTTCGCGTCCTCAGGAGGCATCTCACCCGAATTGATACGCTGGATGACCTCAGCCCAATGCTGGGTATCCTCCAACCCGATTGCCTGCGACAGAGTATCAACCCGGAAATCTCCCTCCCGTTTTTCCTCGCCATGGCAGCCGATGCAATGCATTTGCAGATAGGGGCGAAGATCCTTTTCGAACGACGAATCATCCGCGACGCTCACCAGCGAGAAGCACGACAACAGGAAGAAAATGGCGAGAAGACGATGATTCATTGGGTGGGGACAGTGTAGGCAGGCAGGATGGTGTAATTTCATTGTCGAACGATTCAATCATATCGAAGTCGCTGGAAAGCCCATCTCGGCGATGAGCATTATACCTTGAGATCGCGCGCCGCACCGCCTTGGAAAGGCTATTATCCATTACTTCGTAATCCCGTTTCGATTAGAATCCAAAACACATTTGAGATAAGGCAACAGTCGTGAGACTATCCAGCGAGACGATACTCATTCACAACGGTCAGATCGTTGATGGCACCGGTGCACAGCCTGTGGCAGGCGGCGTCGTTGTCATCGAACGCGGCAAAATTACGTACGTTGGGCCGGCTCAGAACGCTCCACAAATATCTGGATCCGCTTGCCGTATCGACGCCCGTGGTGGAACTATTATGCCGGGACTTGTCGAAGCGCACTTCCATGCGACCTATTTCAACATCGCTGCACTTGAAGACCTTGATATCAAGTATCCCGTCGAATACGTGTCCCTGCTCGCTTCAGTGAACACACGGATGGCGCTTGAATGCGGTTACACGGCGGCGCGATCGGGTGGCAGTTTGTTCAATGTTGATCACTGGCTGAAAAAGGCGATCGACGATGATCTGATCCCCGGGCCGCGACTGGCTTCCAGCGGTCGCGAAATCTGTTCGGCGGGTGGCTTGATGGACTGGAATCCTGAATTCCGAAAGATCGGCATGGAAGGGCTCGTCTTCATCATCAATGGGCAGGAGGATGCACGCAGAGCGGTTCGTGCACTAGTGAAAGACGGAATTGAATGGGTGAAGACTTATCCAACGGGCGACGCCGCCTCGCCAGACATCAACGACCATCATACGCTGTGCATGACGTTCGAGGAGATGAACGCGGTCGTGCAGACGGCTCACAATCACAAACTGAAAGTCACCGGTCACTGCCGAGCGACGGAGGGAATCAAGAACGCGCTGCGTGCCGGCTACGACTGTATCGAACACGGCACGTTCATGGACGACGAAGCCTTGGAGCTCCTGCTTGAGCGCGATGTACCCTGCGTTCCAGCGTTGTATTTTGAAAAGGCAAGTGTCGAGCTTGGGCCAGACTTTGGATTGCCGCAGGTGGTGATCGATGGCCACCAGGAAACGCTCGACGGCGGGATGGAAAGTGCCCGTCGAATCCTGCGCGCCGGCGGTCGGCTGGGGATGGGAGGCGACTATGGCTTCGGCTGGAACCCGCACGGCGACTACGCTCGCGAACTCACTTTTTTCGTTCAGGATGTCGGTCTGACTCCACTGGAAGTGATCACTTGTGCGACGAAAACTGGCGCCGAGATCATGGGTCGAAGCGATGAGTTCGGCACATTGGAAGTAGGCAAGCTGGCTGACGTTCTTGTCGTTGATGGCGACGTCCTGGCAGATATCAGCGTGCTCGAAGACCGCCAGAAGTTTATCGCCGTCATGCAAAGCGGTGTTATCAAAGCCGGACAACTTGCGGAACCTTTCCCTACCATTGTGAATCGCGAAAAATGAATTGGACTCTTGGACATTTTAGCGGACCGCCCGCGCTGCGCTATGCTGTGGATGGTCACGGACCGACACTGCTACTGCTCCACGGTGTCACACGCTGCCGCGGCGATTGGCAGTCTCTGATACCGTCGCTGACAAAGTCATGGCGAGTCATCGCGCTCGACCAACGTGGTCACGGAGACTCCGCGCGCGCTGACCAATATCTCGTCACCGATTACGTGGCGGATGCCGTCGCGTTTGTTCGAGAGCACGTGGCTGCTCCAATCGTCATCTGCGGTCATTCTCTCGGCGCGATGGTTGCCGCTGCGGTCGCCGGCGAGGTTCCGGAACTTGTGCGCGGAGTCGTACTGGAAGACCCGCCGTTTCACACGATGGGAAACCGGATTGAAGGCAGCGCGTGGCAGGCTTTGTTTATCGGCATGAGAGACGCGGCGCGAGCTGGCGGAACTATCGACGAGATGACGGACGCAATGTCGGAAATCCAAATACCAGTTAACGTTGGCAACTTCAAACCTCTCGGAGAATTGCGTGACCGGAAGTCGCTGGCTTGGAGCGCAGAGTGCCTCCAGCACCTCGACGCTGAAGTACTCACGCCGATTGTAGAAGGCCGCTGGCTTGACGGTTTTAATGTCGCCGAACTTTTGTCACGCATTTGCTGCCCAGCCTTGCTGCTTCAGGCTGACCCATCCGCCGGCGGTGCGCTATTAGACGCGGATGCCGAGTGGGCCATGGCCGCGATGCCAATTGGAAAGCGTGTTCGCTTTCCCGGAGTCGGACATCAACTGCATGCCACCTGTCCCGAAAAAGTGCTACATGCGATTGAGGAGTTCATCCCGTCTACACTTGTAAAGTGAACTCTGAACTAGAGTTGCCCACCGCGATGAAAATAGGGAGCATTCAAAATCGAAAAAGCACCACGATGAAGGCAGGTTTCAACGGTACCGACCTAGGATCCGAATCTCGGGAAACAGAGTTGGATATCAGCACGCAGCCCGAGCAAGTGAATCGCGACGGTCTGCCAATTTCGCTGGTCTGACAACGGTCAAGGTGATGCCGTGGAGCACATGTGAATTGCCAGATTAGTCAGTTCTGCGACGAAAGTCGATGATTTATGTCATAAAGAGCAGCAAGCATCGAGTTGGCACGAATGATGCGTCATCATCATTTTTTGGTTTGCGAGCCTATCTGGCAAACGGTTTTCCACAATCCCATCGGAAGTTACAAAACATGAAACTGCGCCTTAAACTACTCGTCCTAACTGCCTCACTGCTAGCGCTTCCGGCCTGTGATCAAAGGCCAAACGCGAACCAGAAAGATGGCATTAAAGACGCTCTCGACGCTCGTCCCAACGAGGAGCTGCGTGACCTTGGAGAAGACGTGGAAAGAGCGGCCAAAGACGTCGGCAGGGACTTAAAAAATGCTGTCGAATCGAAATAGGCGTCCTGAGCCCTCATGCCGACTGACTTTCCCTTACCAATACACCTATCGAGAGTCACCTAAGTCGCATATCCTGGCGTCGAGCGCGACTGCTGAGTCGGAATTTCCTGTACCTCCGCCGCGCTAACACTGACTGTTGCTTGGCAGCACACCATTACATCCGACTCCCCCTGATCAAATCAGGCGGGAGTTTTTTATTTAGCTACCAGTTATTCCGAACGATTTTTTTTCGACGAAGCCGAAAATTACCCGTCGACGGGTCCGTCATTTCAACCGAATCCCGGCCTGCAGGCCACTGTTATTTACTTACGCTTGCTCGCTTAGGTAATACCCAGTTTTTACGAGGGAAGTGGCAGGTGTATCCACCTGGATTCCGGACTAAGTAGTCTTGATGCTCGGGTTCCGCTTCCCAGAAGTCACCTGCCGGTTTGACTTCCGTCACCACTTTACCGGGCCACAAACCGGATGCATTAACGTCTTCAATCGTGTCCAGTGCTACGCGTTTCTGTTCGTCGTTGCTGAAATAGATTCCAGAACGGTAGGCAGTTCCACGATCATTGCCTTGACGGTTCTTGGTCGTCGGGTCATGGATTTGGAAGAAAAACTCCAGCACTTTCCGGAAGTCAGTCTTACTCGGATCGTAGACCACTTCGATGGCTTCCGCGTGTGTCCCGTGATTTCGATAGGTGGCATTCTTCACGTCGCCGCCAGAGTATCCGACG